>JBJKPN010000063.1:0-1654 GCA_046706365.1 Candidatus Kryptoniota bacterium
CGCCATTTCCAGACGAGCTCCACAAACTTCTCCCTCCCAAGCGAGTGTCTGTCCTTACCGTCCTTTGCAAGGCTCTTCTCGACGACATTCTGGGTCGCAATCCCGGCGTGATCTGTTCCGGGAACCCAGCACGCTTCGAATCCCTTCATCCTCTTCCAGCGAACGAAGACGTCCTGTATGGAGTTGTTGAGGACATGCCCCATCGTCAGTATGCCGGTTATGTTCGGCGGCGGGATGACTACCGTGTACGGCTTCTTTTCCTTGTCCGGTTTCGCTTCGAACAGCCCGTTGTCAAGCCAGTACTTGTACCAGTTCTCTTCTATTTCTGTCGGGGAATATGCTTTCGGAATTTCTTTTTTCATCAAAACTCTTCTAACCTCGACGAAGCCTGCACCCGAAGAAATGAATTATTCACCATCGGGACGGCAGGAATTCGTTTATGACATTTGAAAGAATTGACAAATTCAGACGACTGTCACCGCTCAAGTGCGAGTCCGAGTGCTGTCGTCACTTTCAGAAGATCGTTGTTCGTCCTGCTCAGCCTGTCGCTGAGCACCCACGATATGTTCAGGAATGTCCTGTAACCTATCTCGTGGTCTGATTCGGCAAGCTTGACGAAGTCCATCAGGTCGATGACCGCAAATTTGCAGTCTGTAATCGTGCGCACTGTAGCGGTCCGTGCACTGTCCTTTTCGAAAAGAGACATCTCCCCGAAAAAGGGGAAATTCTTCGACGTCAGCCGGATCAGCGACTTGTCGCGCGGATCGACCATGGCACCGGAAGAACGAAGAACGAGAGACTTGGAGACTTCGACCTCCCCCTGCAGGAGTATGTAGAGGCTTCCTCCGTTTTCACCTTCCTTCATCACGTAATCGTTCGCAGGAAAATCTTCCTGCCGGGTGATCGCGGCCACCTTGGATAACTTGCTTTCAGGGAGCCCGGCAAAGATTGCAGTCTTGCCGAGGTCAATATCGAGCGCCCGGTTCTTCATCCGATTACGATCGCGTCCTCTTTCGGTTGTATGACATAGTCGAGCGGCGGATTGAGATTCAAACGGAGACCTCCCTTGTCCTGCATGTCGAGGCCCGCTGCCTTAAACTTCCGCTCGATGAACGAATCAATTGCACTGTAATCGGATGAGAGGACATCCGACAGCTTTACGGATCCCTCCTCCGCAATCAGGCCAATGGCAATGCTGTTCTGCTGGGTCTTGAAGAAACGTTGTACTTCCGAGAAACTCTTCCCGACCAGGTCGCCGGGCATGCTCACACGTTGAAGCCGCGTCCCCTTCTCGGCGTCGAGCAGAGCGGCGGCCGCCTGTGCAATCCCGGGCGAGGTCACTTCCGAGGCAAGCAGGTAACCGACATGGTCGTCACTTACGATAACGTCATCCACGTTTGCGCGGCGGAGGTACGTAAGGTTTTCCCTGTCGATGATATGAGCGTATACTTTCACATCCCGTTTGAGCGACTTCACTGTAAGTGCGGCGGGCAGGGTCTTGTCGTCGCGGGGCGACGGCGTCTGCGACATATCAGGAAGTATAATTACAACCGAAGCGTCGTTCAGATTCGCCCGCGTCAGAGTGGCTTCCTTGGTGTAGTCGCCGTACACGTACTTCAGGTTAAGGCCGGTATAACCCGAAAGAGTCTCATCC
>JBJKPN010000064.1:0-21609 GCA_046706365.1 Candidatus Kryptoniota bacterium
CTGAAACTCGGCAGACAGCCGATCTTCAGCAAGGTGGGCGTGTCTTCCTTCGACGGATTGAGCGCAAACGCAAAGTTCCTCAACAACGAGGTCTCCGTGGTCGCTTTCGGAGGTGCGCTCCCACCGATCGACGAAAGGTTCGAGCTGAACTCAGACATGAAGAACAATACTCTCTACGGAGGGCAGCTGTATTACTCGCCTATTGAGAACTTCAGGGTCGGAGGCGCATATGTGGACAAGAATTTTAAGCCACCGAGCTATTATGCCTATCGCCTGACTGACGTTCACAACACGCCGACCCTCGGTGACAGCGTCTATATAGATCCGTCGGCAACCGCTTATCAGTTCGTTTCAGGCGACCTGCTGTATTACAACAGCAGCTTCTCCGGATACGCGCGCATCGACTACGACCTTAACTTTGCCGATTTCAATCGCACTGAGCTGTCGTTGCGCTATTCTCCGATTAATTCCCTTTGGGCAAACGTAGAGTATTTTCACCGTGACTCGCGTCTCCCGTTCAATTCGATTTTTTCGGTGTTCGATCATGCCGGTACGGATGAATATGATATGGGGCTGAACTACCGGGTTACGAACAACATTAGCGCGTTCGCTTCGGTGAGCAAGGTCTACTACACAGGGGATAATTCGACACAGTATTCGATCGGTACAAATATTTACCTTTTTTCGGTCAACTTCTCCCATAACGACGGCTTTGCGGGCAACCTCAACGGTTTGAACGCCCAATTCATGTATCCGATGTTCGAGCGAAGGCTCGTGCTGATAGTGTCGGCATCGGCAATGGATTACAAAATACTTCAGGAGAGTTCGCTGCCGACAAACCGGCTTTACAGCGGGTCGCTCGGTTTTACATACCGCCCGACAGACATGCTCTCATTCAATCTGCAGGGACAGTATTACCAGAACCCTGTCTACAAGAATGATTTCAGAGGATACCTGCAGGTGAATTACTATTTCTTCCAAAGTTTTGATTCGAATTGACGGAGGCGCTGATGAAAAGACTCTTACTCTTCGGAATTGTCGGTGCGGTTGCGCTTTTGTCCATTTCGAACCTGTATGCGACAAAAGATCATCCTGCTAAGATTGAAAACTCGAAACTCATAAAATTTTCACATACCCTGCATATCAACGATGTCGGCGCAGCGTGTACCGACTGTCATACAAACGTGACAAGCAGTACGAAATCGACGGACTATCTTATTCCGAATATGTCTGTCTGTTACACTTGCCACGACCAGTCGTCGACGAAATGCGAATTTTGCCACTTGTCCCCGGACAGTACGACTTACAGGGACTTCGTTCAAACGCCGAGTCAGGTAAACTTCTCGCACAAGCAGCACGCCGGAGTTCTCAAGCTGAAATGCGAAACCTGTCACCAGGGAATAAGTAAGGTAAAGTATGCGGAAGAAGCGCCGAACGGCGGTCTCCCCAAAATGGAACAGTGCACTGTTTGCCATGGTCAGCTGAGCACGGGTTACAAGGCAGAGAAGGTCGACCACGTCATAAAGGCGGCGCCGGGAATGTGTACAGTCTGCCACAAGAACGTGATAGACCTGGTCCCTGAATCGCACAGGATGCCGGACTTCATGAGCCAGCACAAAGATTTCGTAAATGCGACGGGTCCGCAAAATGATTGCAAGTCATGCCATTCGCCTGCCACATGCCAGGAATGTCATGACGCCGGTAATTTTGCGAAGGATATGTCGCCGGGGCAGTTGTATGTTCCCTCGACTCCATCGCTGCAGCCGCTCACGACCCACAAGGAACTGACCTTCCAGAAAGTACATCCTGCCAACTTCAGGTTCACTCACGGCATCGAGGCGAAGGGACGCGAGAGCTCGTGCTACACCTGTCACGACGAGCGGACGTTCTGCGTGCCGTGTCATAACTCCGAAGCCAACGGACCGCGTATCGAACCGGTATGGCACTTCGGCGGCGACTTTGTCACGATGGGAGTGGGGAGTGGCGGTGGAAGACACGCTCAGTATGCACGGAAGGACATCGAAAGCTGCGCCAGCTGTCACGACGTGCAGGGTGCCGATCCGGTCTGCATTACGTGCCACACCGATCCGGACGGCATCAAGGGAGACGATCCGAGGACTCATACGCCGTTTTTCATGCACGATGTCAACGGTGACTGGCACACTAATCCGGGTTCGGTCTGCTATGTGTGTCATACCGATCCCAATGCCCATCCGGGCGGAAAGCCGGGCGTCGGCTTTTGTGGTTATTGTCACGGCAGTAATCCGGGAGACTAGAAATGAAAAGGTACATTGAAATAATTTTAGCTATTGCCGTGGGAATTACATTCAGTTCATGCAGTAAACTGCAAAACGGTGTGCTTGCTCCCGCTTCGGTACAGGACGTCGTCCATCCGGCCGGTTGGACAGAGTTAAATTCCTCCGAATTTCACGGCACGTACATCAAGGCCCACAACTACAATCTGGCCGAATGCGCTTCGTGCCACGGTGCCGACTTCCGCGGAGGTCTTACGGGCAAGTCCTGTTACACGTGTCACCAGGAAACTAACGGTCCGCTTGCATGCAACACCTGTCACGGAAGTCTGACGAATGCAGCGCCGCCGCCTGATTTATCGGGGAATACAAACACGACAAGCGCGGGCGTCGGAGCACATCAGAGCCACCTGAAGGGCAATAGTTACTTGTCTTCGGTCTCATGCTCCTCGTGTCATGTCGTCCCACAAGCTGCAGGTCCCGGGATTCACCCCTTCGGGACAGGGGCAGCTACTGTGGCCTTTTCTGGTGTTGCAACCACGGTGACGAATACACCGGGATCGCGATTCTACGACAGCAGCCAGCCGACAATTGTTCCACAGCCGACGTTCAATCCGCAAACGCTCCAGTGCTCGAACACTTACTGCCACGGTGATTTCAAGAACGGCAACAATTACTCGCCGACGTGGAACAAAGTTGCCGCCGGCCAGGCCGCCTGCGGGACATGCCATGGCATCCCTCCTAATACGCCGATCCACAAGGGACAAACGCTCCTGACCTGTTATCTGTGTCACGAGCCGATGATGGGACCCAACGGAGTCATTCAGGACAGTTCACTGCACGTCAACGGCAAGCTCGAGCTCTACGGCAAGTCGCTTTCTGTGTGGTAATAGTTTCGACAGCATTCATTCGAAAATTAAGGCCAGGGGTGCGAGATGCGCGGCACCCCTGGCCTTTTCCTTGAATGTGGCGAAAGCTCTCCTGGAACCATTCGCACACCCTATCCGTCTGATGTATGTTTACTCCTCAAACGTTATCTTATTGATTCACAGGCAAGAATTGAGGATGACAATTGCAAGGTCTTGATGACATAAAAGGTTGGCTCGTTGATTTGGACGGGACCTTGTACGTCGGCGAGGTTATCTTGCCGGGTGCGAAAGAGTTCGTCGCAAAACTGAGGTCAAGGGGAAAGCGATTCAGATTTGTTTCAAATACGACGATCTATTCAAGAAGGCAAATTGCAGAAAGACTCAACCGGCTTGGAATGGAAGCCGACACGCGGCAAATATTCACGGCACCATCGGCTGCGGCGGAATTGTTGAGAACATTCGGTGGGGTGAAATGCTACCTCGTCGTAGCCGATGCATTGCGTGAAGAATTTCAAGGTATAGAGATCTCAGAACGGAATCCCGACTACGTCGTTCTTGGAGATGTCGGCGAGCGAATGAACTACGACCTGATGAACAAAATGTTCAAACTTGTTATGGGAGGAGCCGAGCTCATCGCGCTTCAGAAAAACAAATTCTTTAGAGGATCGGAGGGCCTGAAGATCGATGCAGGCGCATTCGTCGCCGGTCTGGAATACTCTGCCGCCACACAGGCGAAAATAATCGGCAAACCGTCGAGACAATTCTTTAATCTCGCGGTTCATGACATCAGAATGGAAGCGGGAGAAAGATGGCTCTCCGCTGACTTCGCTATGGTGGGTGACGACATCGAGTCGGACATTAAGGGTGCAATGGATGCCGGATTGCGTGGAGTTCTCGTCAAAACGGGGAAGCATAACGATTCATACAGCGAGCACTTCGGAATTGTGCCTGAATATACCTTCGATTCCATCGATGATCTTTGCCGCGCGCTCGGATGAGTAATCCGGATTTTAACCATTAAATATGATCGCTTTACCACCCACCGTCTGTTTGAGAAAAAGATTGCATTTCACCGGTTCCTTTGATTATTATTTTTTCATAAACCCATGAAGAATCTTACCGTTATCGATCACCCCCTTGTCAAGCGGGACGTCAGTCTCCTGCGTGAAAAGGGAACGACAAGTGAGGACTTCAGAATTGTCCTCAGAAGACTGACATCCATCATGGTCTACGAGGTGACGAGAGACCTGCGGGTCGCATCACGTCCTATTGAGACTCCACTTGAAGCGACAGACGGCTTTAGCGTTGCCGACGAAATTATACTGGTGCCTGTGCTTCGCGCCGGCCTCGGAATGCTTGAAGCTTACCTCGGCCTCATACCGAGTGCGAAGGTCGGGCACGTCGGCCTTTACAGGGATGAGACAACGCTGAAGCCGGTCGACTATTACGCGAAGTTTCCACCCAACCTTTCGAAGAGCGTCGTCATTTTGATCGACCCGATGCTTGCGACGGGCGGGAGCGCTTCTGCCGCGATCAGCTATCTGAAAGAGCGCGACGCCAAGAATATCCGCTTGAATTGCATTGTCGCGGCTCCTGAAGGCGTGGCACACCTTGAAAGGGAGCACCCGAAAGTCCGGATATTCGCCGCAGTGCTCGACAGACAGCTCAATAAGAGCGGCTACATCCTCCCCGGGCTGGGCGACGCAGGGGACCGGATCTACGGCACCTGACCTCGGGTACGGGGTTCATAATCAAAATGGATTCTGAGCACGACGAGAGAGTCTACGATTCCGGCACGGATAACCTTCCGACAAACACCGTCACGAAGGAGAGGCTCCGCGTATATTACGACCGGTTTTTTGAAAGCTCGGAATTCAGGCACTATGATGATCGTGCCACAAGAAAGATCCTCCGTTCATTACTGCGAAAGGCAGGAATCCGAAATCCGAAGACGGTGCTGGATCTGGGTTGTGCCACCGGGTTCTATACGGATCAGTTTGGGATTCTCGGATTACGGGCCGTGGGCGTAGATATCAGCAGGGTAGGATTGATGAGGGGGAGAGAAATGTACCCCGACATCCCATTCGTGGCCGGCGACGTGGCAGGTCTGCCCTTCAGGAGATCGTCGTTCGATGTCCTCTTCATGTCCGGGTGCAGTCTCACAAACACACGCGACTTTCCATCCATCCGCTCTTTTTTTTCGGGGCTCACCGACTACCTCACCAATGCTGGGAGTCTCATCGTTTTGAGTGCAAGCGATTTTTCTGGAGATGAAGCACCATCTAATGAATGGATTTACCATACCTACGAAGAAATCCGGCAATTTGCGGATCGGGAGAAAATGGCCGTCGACGGGCCATATGTAACTAACCTGAGGCTTCTTTCGAAACTGGGGACAATGGTGCTCAACGGATTTATGTCGTTCGTCTTCAGGAAACTCCCGGGCAGAAGGAGGTGGAGCGTTGTTTATTTCATCGGGAAACGAGAAAGCTAAGCTGCGAAGAGTTTCCCAACTAAGAAAGTTGCTGCCGCTGCAAGTCCCCCGATCGAAATGCTCTCCAGTCCGCTTCTCCACGGGCTCTTGCCTGTTACAATAGTTTTTGCGGCCCCCACACCGAAAAGGACCGACAGTGTCAGAACTGCACTCGCTATCAAACCGGTCGCAGGACTCATGAAGAGGTAAGGTAATATCGGCATAAGCGCTCCGAAAGCGTACGCACCTCCGGTTGCCACGGCCGACTTCAGCGGCGAAACCGTGAGGTCCAGGGACAAGCCCAGTTCCTCCTGCATCATGATTTCGACCCAGCGTTTCTTATCCGAAGTAATGTGAGAAATGACCTTCTCCAGAATCTCTCCGGTGAAACCCTTCGATTTGTAAATGTCTCGAATTTCCTGTCGTTCGACTTCAGGGAAATTGTCGACTTCGTAACTTTCTCTTCTCATCTCGCCGCGAAAGTATTCGATCTGTGACTTCGTCGAGAGGTACGCCCCAAGAGCCATGGAAATCGTTCCGCCGATAAGCTCCGCCAGTCCGGCGATGAGTATTACTTCGCTCTTTACGCCGGCTCCATTAACGCCTGAAGCAACCGCAAACGCGGCCACCAGCCCATCGTTCGCCCCGAACACCAGTTCACGCACAATGCTTCCGCCGGGAATATGTACCGCTTCAGTATGTAGAGGTGAATCTTTTGTATTTAAAGGTTTTCCACGCCAGGACCATTTTGCCATTCGTCGCTCCTTTTGTAAGAATTTAGGATAAATTCGGTGCCAATGGAACCCAGAATTGAGGTTTTTCAAGGTATCCGGAGAACTCACTGCTTCCGAAGGATGCGGCATTTGGTCAGCTTGTACCGTCCCGCCCAACTCTCAACCGCATCGAGCGTTATCTTGACTGATTTGCCTCAATTCGCTATATTAATAAACAAAATTCGGAGAAAAAATTGTCTGTTGAAGCTTCAACGAAAAGTTTTGCGAAGGAGAATGTTGACCGTAAGTGGCTTGTCGTCGATGCAGACGGGAAGACCCTCGGACGGTTGGCCACGAAGGTCGCATCTCTCTTGAGAGGGAAAAACAACCCACGATTTACGCCTCATTCCGATACGGGCGATTTTGTAATCGTCTTGAATGCGAAGAAGGTCAGAGTAACCGGTAGCAAGATGGATACGAAAGTCTACTTCCATTATACAGGTTATCCCGGAGGCGCGACCTACACAAAATATCGAGACCTTCTCGAAAAGAAACCGGAAGCAATAATTGAACATGCGGTGAAGGGGATGCTACCAAAGAACCGCCTTGGCGCCCGGCTCTTCACAAAGTTAAAGGTCTACGCTGGATCTGATCATCCACACAAGGCTCAAAAGCCGACCTCAATCGAAATATAATCAGGAGTTTTAATGGCTTCAGTTCAAAATGCGCAGGTTGCTGTAGGAAGAAGAAAGACTTCAACGGCGAGAGCGAAACTTGTGCCCGGTTCCGGTAAAATATTTGTCAACGATCAGCCGCATTTCGAATATTTCCCGGTTGTATCGGTGCAGAACGAGCTGTCAAAGCCGTTCGAGGCCACCGAAACGCAGGGGAAGTACGATGTCTACGCAGTAGTAGACGGCGGTGGTTTGTCCGGACAGGCCGGAGCTCTCAGGCTTGCGATTGCAAGAGCCCTCGTAAAAGAGGGCGAAGAGATGCGGGGCCGGCTGCGTGCAGCAGGCGTCCTCACGCGCGATCCGAGAATGGTCGAGCGCAAGAAATACGGACGCAGGAAGGCGCGCGCACGCTTCCAGTGGACAAAGCGTTAATCAACTAAAAAATAATCATACTCTCCAAGCTGATTTCCCGCAGACTGCGGAAGTCCGCTCCCCGGTTTGACCTCCGGGCCTGTTCCGGCACAACGCCGGATGTTTGGCTGAGGATCGACTTGAACCGGGAATCCGTACGGCGGTGTGGCACAGATGCCATTCCGTATGGAGATGAGGGGAGTAGAAGACAGGCCGCGGACGAACAGGCCGCGCCAAGAAACCAAAGGAGCAAAAATGCCAAGAGTAACTGTAGAAGCACTGCTTTCATCCGGTGCTCATTTCGGTCATTTAACCCGCCGTTGGGATCCCAAGATGAGGCCCTACATCTTCATGGAGCGGAACGGGATCCACATAATTGACTTACGCCAGACGCAGCAGCTCATAGAAGAGTCTTGTGACGCCATGGCCAATCTTGCCGCGGACGGGAAGAAAGTCCTGTTCGTGGGTACGAAGAAGCAGGCCCGCGACGTAATCCGTCAGCAGGCTGAGCGCGCCGGCGTACACTACGTCACCGAGCGATGGCTCGGCGGAATGCTCACGAATTTCACCACTATCAGGAAAAGCGTCAGGAGACTCCAGCATATCGAAAAGATGGAGAGCGACAATACGATCGAAAGTCTCACGAAGAAAGAGGGCCTCCGACTGAAGAGGGAAAAGGAGAAGCTTGAGAAGATACTGTCCGGCGTACGCGACATGAACAAGCTTCCGGGGGCAGTCTTCGTCGTGGACATAAAAAAGGAGCACATCGCCGTAAAGGAGGCCGAGAGGCTCGGCATACCGATATTTGCAATGGTGGATACCAATTGCGATCCGGATCCGATCAACTACATAATTCCTTCCAACGACGACGCCGCAAAAGCAATTGAAGTTGTAGTAACAGCGTTGACTGAGGCCTACATTGAAGGAAGCCAGCGCTCAAAAGAGACGAAAGTTGAAGCTATGATGGAACGTTCTGCCGAGACCGCAGATGCGTCCGTCAAAGAAGGAAGTGGAAAATAAGAATGGAAATCACGGTTGAAATGGTAAAATCACTCCGCGACGTTACCGGTGCGGGGATGATGGAATGCAAAAAAGCCCTTAAGGAAACGAACGGCGATATCGAACAGGCCAAAAAGGTCCTTCGTGCGCGTGGGGCCCAGGTCGCGGAGAAGAGAGCCGGACGTGAAGCGAAGCAAGGCGTAGTAGAATCTTACATCCATGCCGGAGGACGCATCGGTGCCATGGTGGAAGTCAATTGCGAGACCGACTTCGTTGCAAGAACAGATGAATTTAAACTCCTCGCCCGCGACATAGCGATGCAAATCGCCGCAATGAGTCCGCTGGTCGTGGCAAGGGAAGATTTGGCCCCCGAACTCGTGCAGAAGGAACTCGATGAGTATCGTGAAGAGACGGTTTCGGACGGCAAGTCGAAGGAAGTGGCCGAGAAAGTAGCCGCAGGCAGAATCGAGAAGTACTATCAGGAAGTCGTTCTGCTCGAGCAGGCTTTTATCAAGGATCCACAGCGGATGATCAAAGACCTGATCATGGAAATGTCCGGAAAGACGGGCGAAAGCGTCTCGGTCAGAAGGTTCCAGAGATTTGAGCTTGGAGTCGATGGCTCGAAGTGAAAACTTTCCTGAATGCTCGTTAGCACCTGTCGAATAGAGAAATTCGAAAGCTGCACTGGCCTGTGAAAGTGCGGCTTTTTTTATGTGATGATTTGATAATCTGGAAGGAGGTAACCGGTGCAGTTGAAGTATAAGAGGATACTTTTGAAACTCAGCGGCGAGTCGCTGATGGGCGATAAGGGATATGGCATCGATCCGGAAGTCCTCATTCATTTTTCAACTGAAGTGGCGTCGGTTCATTCGCTGGGCGTGCAGGTCGGGATCGTCATCGGCGGGGGAAATATTTACCGAGGCATCGCCGCTGCGGCCGACGGAGTTGATAAGGTGGTCGGCGACCAGATGGGAATGCTGGCAACCGTAATAAATTCTCTTGCACTTCAGAATGTGCTTGAGAAGAACGGAATTTATACCCGGTTGATGAGTGCAATAACGATGGAGGAAATCGCAGAGCCTTACATCAGAAGACGTGCGATTCGGCACCTTGAAAAAGGAAGAGTGGTCATCTTCGGCGCAGGTACCGGGAATCCGTATTTCACAACGGATACTGCTGCTGCCCTGAGAGCCGTGGAAATCAAGGCCGATGTCATCATAAAAGGAACTCGCGTCGATGGCATATACGATTCCGATCCGGAGAAAAACCCCGCGGCCGTAAAATTCCCGGAGATCAGCTACATGGACGTCCTTCAGAAAGACTTGAAAGTCATGGACCTCACCGCAATCACCCTTTGCCGCGAAAACAAACTGCCCATAGTGGTGTTTAATATGACGGGGCCGGGCAATCTGAAAAGAGTGGTAAATGGGGAGGGGATCGGATCAACCGTTCTTCAGTCGTGAAAATTCGATTACTAATCCGGAGGAGAATATGCTAGACAAGATTATCCACGAGACAGACGACAAAATGAAGAAGGCGGTGGAGTTCACCAGACAGGAGCTTGCCAAGCTTAGATCAGGTAAGGCGACCGTCGCTTTGCTCGACGATATAAAGGTGGATTATTACGGGCAGAAGATGCCTGTCGGACAGACGGCATCGGTGAGCGCACCCGATGCACACCTGGTCGTTGTCCAGCCGTGGGACAAGACTATGATCCAGGAAATTGAGAAGGCAATTCTGGCGGCCAATATAGGGCTGACCCCATCCAACGATGGCTCGGTAATCAGGCTCCCCGTTCCTCCGCTCACGGAAGAGAGACGAAAGGAGCTTGTAAAGGTCGCAAAGAAATTCTCCGAAGAGGGCCGCATCACCATCCGGAATATCCGCCGCGATTCGAATGAGCATCTCAAGAAGGCGGAAAAGGACGAACATGTGTCGGAAGACGAAAGAAAGAGGGGCGAAGCCGAAGTGCAGAGATTGACCGACAAGTATATCAAGCAAGTGGATGATATCCTGGCGGGAAAGGAAAAAGAGATTCTCGAAGTATGAAGGTGGAGAATCAGTTCTGCTTCAGTTTTAAAAGCGGCGTAAGCCGCTTTCTTTTTGCCCTGATTTCAGGATATTGCGTCGGGGTTGCGGAATTCCGTCAGCTCATCCAGTGACATCGCCGGAAGCGTAATGGTCACCTGCGTACCGCTGCCGGCCTGGCTCTCAATGCCGATGGTCCCGTGGTGGGATTCGATCAGAGATTTGGCGATGGAAAGGCCCAACCCGGTTCCGCGCTTGGCCGCCGCAGAAGAACGAGACTTATCGGCACGATAGAACCTGTCGAAAACGTGCGGAAGATCTTCTACCGGTATCCCGACCCCCTTGTCTATGATCTGCAGCGTAACGGTGTTCGAGGAGGCTGACTGCACTACCCTCACGGTGCTCCCATCGTCAGAGTACTTGATCGCGTTGTCGATCAGGTTCATAAAAGCACTGAGAAGTTTGTCCCGGTCCGCCATGACATAGAGCTCGCGATGGTCCTGGCCGGAGCTGTCTTGTACTTCATAATTAATTTTGATTGCCCGCTGTGATGCGTACGCCGAAGTCTTGGATATAGCGTCGAGCAGCAGCTCGTCGATCCTTATCTGTCGCCTCTGCAGCTGAAGCTGGCCGCTTTCAAGACGTGCCATGGTAAGGAGTTCCTCGACGATGTTGTTGATCCTTCGAATTTCTTCCACGGCGCTGTTCAGGATGTTTACATAATCCTCAGGAGTGCGCGGATTTTTCAGTGCGACTTCGATCTCACCGAGCAGGATGGTAAGAGGGGTCTTCAACTCATGCGAAGCGTCGGCGGTGAATTGCCTCTGCAGCATGAAGGCTTCTTCAATCCTGTCGAACATGGCGTTCAGGGTCTTTGAAAGACGCGAGATCTCGTCGTCGACCCTCTTCGTCTCCAGGCGTTTGTCCAGATGCTCTGCAGAAATAGACTGTGCGGTTCGTATTATCCGGTCGATAGGATCGAAGGCCTTCTTTGCAACGAAGAAACCTCCGAGGGCCGCCGCAAGAATCGTGAGGGGGACCGCAATCAAGAGGAGCAAACGAAGGCCGAGAAGGCTTTGATCGAGTATGAGAGTGTTGGAAGCTACCTGCACAAGGTAAGTCGGAATTCCGTTGTCGAAGACCGGATAAGTGACGATTCTGAGATGCCCTTTCCTCGTGAGGGTTGAGGATATGTTCTGGGAAAGAGTCTGGAAGACCTGGTGACGACTCAGCGCCAGTGCAAGCACCTCAGGGGTAACGGGAAGGTCGATCCCTTTCAGGCTTGAAGACTTGATTACAATCGCACCGTCGATCGATAGAACCTGGACGTACTCATTCGCTCCGAAGTTGGCCGTAAGGGGTTTCTGTATGATCCCGGATTGGATCTCGAGTTCGAGTCGCTCGTTGCCTTTGATCTGGCCGGCGATTTCGAGGGCGTCGTTGCTCAGGTTTAAGTCGAAATTCTGAGCGCTTTGTCGGGCGTACAGAAAGTAAAGTGCCCCGGAAAATGCCGACAGGGTGAACCCGAACACGACAACGAAGAGGAGAGTTATTTTTGCTCTAATCGTCCTCATCTTCATCTCGCAAAACGTAGCCTGCACCGACTATCGTGTGAATAAGCGGTTTGTCAAAGTTCTTGTCTATCTTCTGGCGAAGCAATTTGACGTATACGTCGATGACGTTCGATTCCATGTCGAAACTGACATTCCAAACGTGCTGCGCGATGTAGGACCGGGAGAGAATCTGTCCCCTGTTGCGCATTAGATATTCCAGGAGCGCGAATTCCCGTGTGGTGAGACGTACAGGTTTTCCGCCGCGTTCGACCTTTCGGGAGACTGGGTCGAGAACAAGATCGCCGACCTGCAGAGTCGCCGATTTATCCTGGCTCTTCCTGCGAAGGAGCGCGCGAATCCTTGCCAGTAGTTCTTCGAAGTGAAATGGTTTCGTCAGATAATCGTCGGCACCTGAATCGAGCCCACGGACCTTGGCGTCAGTATCCCCCAGCGCAGTCAGCATTAGAACCGGCGTATCCACCTTCTTCATGCGAATCTTCTGACAGGTAATCACGCCGTCCTGCCCGGGCAGCAACACATCCAGAATTATCGCGTCGTATTCGTTGTTGCATGCAAGTTCCTCCCCCTGCAGGCCGTCGAGAGCTACATCCACCGTATAAGACTGTTCCTCCAGGCCCTTTCGTATGAAAGAGGCGACTTTCTTCTCATCTTCAACGACAAGTATTCTCATTTCTGATTCTCTCTGTTACAAAAACGGTGGAGCGCTCTGGTTTGCTCCACCGTTCACAAATATTTACGACATGCTGCCTGCGATACCCGGCCGCTTGAAGCGTTTCTGCGTGGCCGGAGTACAGATTGAATTTGCCGGGCTCAGGGCTTCTGGGGCATCTTGAAATCTTTCAACGCCTCAATAACTGCATTTGCGACCGCAGGTCTGACTCGTGCTATCTTGTAGTTCACCCTGGTCGGGCACACACGATTCGTCAGCAGAATCACGAACAGCTTCCTCACCGGATCTACCCATACTGATGTCCCGGTAAATCCGAGATGTCCCCACGAGGTCGGGGAGAAGTAGCGCCCGGCACTGGAGTGCTCTGGAGCTTTCGTATCCCACCCGAGGGCTCTTGTGCTTAGACTTGAATGTCTCTTGGTGAAAAGTGCGATTGTGGAATCGTGCAGATACCTGTGACCGTCATAAACTCCGCCGTTCAGCATCATCTGGAGGTATATCGCAAGGTCGTGGCTAGTGGAAAAGAGACCGGCATGACCCGCAACGCCTCCGAGTGAACGGGCATTCTCGTCATGGACTATTCCCTGCAGAAGATGACCGGCATCAACATTGAACTCCGTCGGTGCGCATATGTCCTTCAGTGCCAGTGGCGGAGTGAACATTGTTTCGGTCATGCCCAGAGGTTTATAGAATGTATTCTCTACATACTCGTTGATAGGCTCGCCAGTAATCTTTTGGATTACTTTCGCAAGGACGAGGAAATTGATATCGCTGTATACCATCTTCGTCCCGGTCTTGTAAACAAGCGGAGTGGCATAGAGCGAATCGTACATCGCTTTGTGAGCAGCGAGGGCAACGGAATCGGTCAGGAAAAGTCTGGGGTGCTTGAGCAGTACCATAAGTGTGTCCTGCGGTATCGCATCTGTGTTCCACAAGTGTCGCGGCGGATCCGGCGGCAGTCCCGAGTCGTGAACCATCAGGTTCATGATCGTCACGTTTTCTTTGCCGTTCTGGGCAAACTGCGGAATGTACCTTGCCACCGGCGCGTATAAGTCGAGTTTTCCTTCATCGTAGAGTTTCATGGCAGCGAAAGTAGTCGCTGTAACTTTCGTCAGCGATGCAAGGTCGTACATTGTTCTGAGTGTTATGCGCCTTGAATAAGGTGAATAATCATAAGTACCAAAAGGCTTGTCGAATACAATCTTGCCGTCCTTTGCGACGAGGAGCTCTGCCCCGGGGAAAGCGCTGTCCGCAATCCAGAAGTTCATGATGGAGTCGAGCCTAGCCAGCCTCGTGGCGGAAAAACCCGCCTCTACAGGGTCGGCATATCTCAGGCTGGTTTTCGGAAGGTCAATTCCATCACCATACTGTGCGACGTCGGGAATAGTGACGGGCAGCTTGCCGGTCACGTTGGTTTCACCGAACAATGCCTCCACTGCTGCCTGCACCACGTATCTTGTGCCTGAATATGCACAAACATAGGCGGAGACATTCGGTACGCTCCTCAGCAGGTACGGATTCCCGAACGACACCATAACGCTCGGCTTGCCGTCGGCCAGCAGAGTGTCAAGGAATCCCTGAATCGGTTTACTGAAGTCGACAGTCCCTTGACCCGCACTCCAGCTGACGTATGTGGGGAGGAGAATCATGTCCGCCGATTTTGCAAGCTGGTAGACATTGTCAAAATCGATCTGGTTTGACCACGGGCCGACTTCCTCATACATCACGTTCCGGTAACGGCTTGACAACTCCCGGCGAAAATCCATCCCAGTTGCGGCGTTCATGTTATCGGTTACCGTCAGACAAAGGATTTTCGGAGACTGGTGATACTGAAGGGGAAGGATGTTGCCGTCATTCTTCACTATCGTAATAGATCGGCGTGCTGCTTTTTCCGCAAGCAGCCGGTGGCTCTGAATGCCTACTATCTTCGCGATATTCCGAACGTTGATGTATCTGTCCCTGTTGAGGCCCAATTCGGATTTGATGGTGAGTATTTTCCGCACCGCGTTGTCTATCCTCGCCTCGCTGATCTCTCCGCGCTGCACTGCATGGGTGATGGCGTTGATGGCCGTTTCCTCGTCGGGAGGCATCAGGAGAATGTCGGCTCCCGCCTTGACTGCCATGACTGCCGCCTCCGCTGCTGAAAACTCATTAGTCACTCCGCGCATCGTGAGCGCGTCTGTAACGATCAGACCGTGGAAGCCGACGGAATCCTGCAGAAGCCCCGTCGTAATTTCCGGAGAAAGCGTCCCGGGGACGTTTGAATTGCCGACAATTTTTGGAAAAGCAATATGCGCCACCATGACAGACTTTATGCCGGAGGCAACGTCGTCACGGAACGGCACGAGCTCCATTGTGTCGAGCCTTCCGTAACCGAAATCGATTACCGGCAGCGCCATATGAGAATCGATATTCGTATCGCCGTGTCCGGGAAAATGTTTGGCGGTCGCAACGACACCCGCATCCTGAGTCCCTTTCACGAAAGCCGACGCGAGTCTGCCCACCAGCTGGGGATTCTCGCCGAAGGAGCGCACGTTTATGATCGGGTTGTCCGGATTGTCGTTAACATCGGATACCGGAGCATAGTTCTGAAGGACGCCGACAGCCCGGGCTTCTTCACCCACCACTCTTCCTATCTTGTAAACGAGTGTTGAGTCTCTGGTAGCACCGAGCCCCATATTGCTGGGAAAACCTATGGCGTCCTGCAGCCTCATTCCAAGTCCGTATTCGTAATCGGACGAGACCAGGAGCGGAATCTCTGCAACCTTCTGCAACCTGTTCAGAATCATCGCCTGCTCGTAGATGTCGCCCAGCGAAACCACCAACCCTCCGATTTTTACATCCTGAACGAGGTGAACAAGCTGGTCATAGCTCCTGTTGTCGTCGCTCATGTAGTGCGTCCAGGTGTAGGCCACGATCATCTGGGCCACCTTGTCTCTGAGTGAGAGCGACCGCATGGTGGTGTTCACCCATGAGGTGTCCGCTTTCCAATGGTAGATCGAAGTATCGGGAATTGCCGATGAACCTTCGGCCATTTGGCCTGCCTCGACTTCGGGTGCAGACTCCCTGGTCTGGTATGTTGCGGTCGAGCAAGACAGGAATGAGAAAGAGAGAGTAACCAGGAACAGTAGCGTAAGTTTCATCATTTTACCTCTTCAATTTTAAAAGCCAGAAGCGCCGCTCCGACTGCGGGAGAGGATTCTGCGGATTGTACTCTGATTTGCGGATATTCTTCTGCCATTATTTGCAGGAATTTCCTTGACAGAGGGTTTGTCTTGGTAAGTATGCTTCCGATGAGGACGAGCGGAACAGGCTCTTTCAGCTTCTTAATTACTGCTGCCACGTGATCGGAAAGCTGCCTTGCACTCTCATTCACGATTTCTACCGCCACCTCGTCGCCTTTCTCTGCTGCCTCGAGCGCGATGGGAGCTGCGGAGGCGATATCGAAGTTCCTTTGATATACCTCAACAACCATGGATTGCGGGTCGGCAAGTTGTTTCCTTTCGCTTAGAAGACGGGTCATCAAAGTCTCTTTGCCGCGCCCATCAGCTGCCCTGGCTACGGCAACGAGGCAGGCCCTTCCGATGGCATAGCCGCTCCCTTCGTCGCCGAGGAAACGTCCCCAGCCGCCAATTCTGTGAATTGCACCGGTCTTGTCCTTGGCGAACAGAATTGAGCCTGTCCCGCTGATCAGGATCATTCCGGGTTCTCCTCTAAAGGCTCCTTCAAGTGCGGCGAGTGCATCGCTGCCGACGCCTACCGCCGGAGAGGGAAGCGACTTTCGCGCAAGAAGCTTGAGAAATGCATCCCGCATTCTCGCAGCATCGTCGGCTCTTCCGGCGCCGGCAAGTCCGAGATACATCGATCGGATTCTTGAAAAATCCGTGCCCAATTGTTTAAGTATCTCTTCAGTGACACCGAGAATGTGCTCCGAGGCTTTGTCGACGCCGATGATCTGGAAATTCGCCGATTCTCCAACCGATTCAGCAACAGTCTTCTTGTCGCCATCGACGGCCACCCCAGCTGTCTTCGTAGCCCCGCCATCGAAGCCCAGATACAATGGATCATTCATGAAGTAAAAAGTATCTTTTCTACGGTAAAAAATCAATTTCCACGGCAGACCAATCGTATATCCCTTCCGGGACGATTGGCCAGCCGGCTACCTCGGGGATTTGCCGCGGTGGTAAGCGACCGTTCTGTTTAATCGGCATCAGTTTCTGTGGTAAACTGCCGGGAATCTTCTATGTCTAGTTCTGGAATGCCTTGTCCGGAGGTATCGGTGAGGGCACTGTATTATAGACAGGTTTGATACTCATCAGATAAGCGTACATGTCAGCCAGGTCGCTGTCGGTCATGTGACTCAGTCCTTGCCATGGCATAGGCGGAAGGAGTGGCCGTCCTGATCCCCAGAATCTTCCGTTGCGTAAGCAGTCGATAAACATCTCTTCAGTCCACGAGCCGATACCGGTGGCGGAATCAGGTGTGATATTTGCCGCGAAGCTGATGCCCCATGGTCCAGCGTAGCTTGTGAATCCTGCAGTGCCGAGGAACCCCCAGCCGTCTGGTGATAGAACGCCATTCGGAATGGGGTCCGGACTCTGCGACGAGGGATGACCGGAAAGGAGGTTGTCCGTGTCCAGGACCGGACCCTGCGGCGTCATTCTCTTCGGTGTGTGGCAATCGTTGCAGCCCCCGACGGTGTTCACGAGATATGCTCCCCGTTCGATTTGTGCCTTTGTGTACTTCTTCATCGGCGACTTATGCGTTGGGTTCGAGTGCAGCGCAAACCCAATGCTGGCGATCATGGGTATGATCATCACCAATACTGTTCTCCTTCGTAGCATCCGCTCCTCCTGTTATTTTCCTGGGAATTTTGTTTCCAACACGACCCGACTGACATTACTCAGTCAGTATGCAAACCCCTGTAGTGTGCCCGGAGTTCCATGATAGGGGAACAGGTATGCCGCATCGACTGTACACTGCGCAAAGCCTGCAGATGTTGTATAAAGCGCGGACTTTCCCTAAAATCGTGAGTATTCGAATTCAACTTGATGGAGACGCTATGGACTTTGGAGATGAGCTTTGCCGTAAACTGAGGCTCCTTGAAGAGTCGCTCTGGAAATCCGAAACGAGATTCAATGTGCGATACTTGGAGACCATTCTATCGAATGACTTCTTTGAATTTGGCCGGTCCGGCAAAGTCTACACGAGAGACGAGACCATAGCCGCGCCGAAACAGGAGATTGGCGCCGCGCTTCCCTTGAGGGAGTTCAAATGCCACTACGTGAGCGAGGACGTGGCGCTTGTAACTTACGTTACTGAGGTCTCCGGCAGTGGGGGCGTGCTGTTGGGTAACCGCAGCTCGATCTGGGTAAAAACTCCTGATGGGTGGAAACTTCGATTTCACCAGGGAACTCCACGTAAGGAGTGATGACAACGGTCTAAAATTAGAGAGGCAAAGACATTGCCTGACGGCGGAATGCTATTACTTTCTCATGCCTTCGCCCTCCGGGAACTCAACCCGTAACTGATTGGTTACATAATTATCATGAATACGGTAAGAAGAGATGCGTTCCAGGCTATAGCGGATCCGAACCGAAGGGCCATAATCGACCTTCTCGCGAAGAAGGAACTCACACTAAGCCAGGTTGCTGACAATTTCAAGATAAGCCGTCCGGCCGTTTCGAAGCACGTTAAGCTGCTTCAGGAGTCGGGAATTGTTGAAGTGAGGCAGGAGGGAAGGGAACGCTACTGCAGGGTCAGGCTCGAAATGCTGAGTGAGGTCTCATCATGGATCGAACAATATCAGGTCTTCTGGCAAGGTGCGCTCGATCGCCTCGGGGGCTACCTGAAGAAAATGAAATAACACGACTGAAAACATAAAAGAGGGGAGTATATCATGCCGCCTACCTTAGCGAACGGCAAAATATGTTATGTCGAAATTCCGGCCGACGACGTCGTCGAATCCGCGGATTTCTACAATAAAACATTCGGATGGAACGTCAGGGATACCGGCGACGGGCACATGGCCTTCGACGATACGGTGGGCGAAGTCAGCGGCGCGTGGGAAACAGGCAGGAAGCCGCATGCGTCACCGGGATTGATGGTTCATATCATGGTGGATAGTGTTGAGGCGACTCTCGAGAAAGTTCTCTCGAACGGGGGCGGGATAGTTCAAAATCTCGGAGCGGATGCGCCGGAAATTACCGCAAGATTCACGGACCCGGTCGGAAACGTGTTTGGCCTTTACCAGGAACCTCAATCGTTTGTTATTGAGCGCGTCTTTGATGCACCTGTTGAAAGAGTCTGGAAAGCAATTACCGATTATGAGGAAATGAAACTTTGGTATTTCACCTTAAAAGAGTTCAAACCCGAGGTCGGTTTCGAATTCGACTTTCATGCCGCCGGGAGCAAAGGCGAAGATTTTCACCACCTGTGTCGTGTTGCGGCCGTGGTGCCGTCGAAGAAACTCGCCTACACCTGGAAGTATGAAGGATTCGGAGGCATTTCGCTGGTTACGTTTGAGCTGTTTCCTGAAGAAAAGAAGACAAGGCTTCGATTGACGCACGCGGGGCTCGGCTCGTTCCCCGGATTAGAGGCGTTTGCCAAAAAGAATTTCGAACAGGGTTGGACCATGATCGTAGGGAAGAATCTCAAAGACTATGTTGAGCATAAGGAGCAAATCAGTGAACACGGGAAAGGCTGAATTAGTTCTTACGTACATAGGCGGTCCCACCGCGTTAGTGGACATTCACGGAATCAGATTTCTCACCGACCCGACATTCGACCCGGGCGATAGCGAATACAAGACCAACGTGTATACGCTCCATAAAACTGCCGGACCTGCAGTTGGGAAGGATTCCATCGGGAAGATCGATGTCGTGCTGCTGAGTCACGATCACCATTTCGACAATCTCGACATAGCCGGACGCGCGTTGCTTCCGCTCGCCGGTATCGTGCTGACAACCGGCGCCGGCGCCGAACGCCTTGGCGGAAATTCAAGAGCGATCTCGGCATGGGAGAGAGTCGACTTCAAAGCGCCGGATGGCAGGTCGGTCAGTGTTACCGGCACACCTGCCCGGCACGGGCCGCCCGATGGCGACCGCGGACCGGTAACAGGTTTTGTGATTACGATGGACGGCAGTTCGGATGACGTCGTCTATATATCCGGCGACACGGTGTGGTACGAAGGTGTGGCCGAAGTCGCTCGCCGATTTCACGTCAAAGCGGCAATATTGAATATGGGAGCGGCAAGAGTGAAGGAAATCGGACCTGCGCATGTGACATTCACGGGCGAAGAGGGAGTAAAGGCTGCGCGGGCATTCCCCGATGCCGTCATAATACCTCTTCACTACGAAGGCTGGGGCCATTTTTCCGAATCACGAAAGGAAATCAGTTCGGCTTTCGCTTCGGCCGGGATGAAGGAACGTCTTATGTGGCCGAAAGCCGGTGTGCCGGTATCGTTGGAAATCTAGAATGAAGGAGCGGCAGGATGCAGAAACTTACTACATACCTGATGTTTGTCGGCGAAGACGGAAAAGCGGAGGAAGCAGTTAGTTTCTATGTCTCATTGTTTAGGAATTCCCGCATTGATAAGATGGAACGATTCGGACCCGGCGAGCCCGGGAAAGAAGGATCCATAAAGCATGCGGACTTCATTCTGGATGGACAGGAGTTCATGGCGATGGATGGCGGTCCCACACACAAATTTACTTTCACTCCTTCCATGTCTATATTTGTGACGTGCGAGTCGGAGACCGAGATCGACGACCTGTTCAACAGGCTGTCTGAAGGTGGGAGAGTTCATATGCCTTTGAACAGCTATCCTTTCAGCCCGAAGTTTGCCTGGGTAGAGGATCGATTCGGCGTTTCCTGGCAGCTCAACCTGGCAGACAATCAGATGATTGACGATAGGTTCGAAACTTAATTACGGATAAGATGTGTTGTAGAAGGTCAACAAATGGCGCTTCATCGCGTTGCGGTTGCGTAAATGCTGCAGTTCGAATCCACGGTGATCGGTGCCGGCAACTGATTTCACACTCTTAAGCGCCTGCGGAAAGGTAAAAATTAATGTCTAAAGAATCATTTAAATGGCAGAATCTGGCTCCATATCTTCAAAGTGTACTTCGAATACTTGCCGCTTTCACTTTCATGACTCATGGCACAATGAAACTCTTCGGCTTTCCAGCCGGCATGCGGCCCGGCGGGGGAGGTCTGCCGCTATTCTCCGAGATAGGATTCGCAGGGATTCTTGAGACTTTCGGCGGATTGATGCTTCTCCTGGGTTTGTTCACGCGCCCGGTCGCTTTTCTGCTCGCGGGTGAAATGGCGGTGGCATTTTTCCAGGTTCATTTCCCGAGAAGTTTCTGGCCGGTCATCAGCGGTGGAGAACTCGCTTACCTGTATTGCTTTGTCTGGTTGTATTTTTCAGCTGCGGGTGGAGGGCCATGGAGTCTCGATGCCGTCTTGAGGAAGCACAAAATCCGCGAGCCGCAGGAAAAAATTGCATGAGAAGCTGCGTTGCAAACTCACCCGGGTGACGTAGAGGTTGATCGCGTCCCGGGCGCGCGGCAGTTAAGACAGACCATCTCGCTTCGACATGCTGTGGCGTTATATGTTAGTTCCGTGCTCGGCTCAGGTATTCTGGTCCTGCCGGGGCTTGCAGCAAAAATAGCCGGTCCTTCGTCAATCATCGCGTGGGTGTTCCTGTCTTTTGCCAGCTATCCGTTCGCATATATTTTCGCCACCCTCTCTTCTCGTACTCCCGAATCGGGCGGTGTCTATGCTTTCGCGAAGCAGGGATTCGGACTGCCGGCGGCTACAGTCACTGCCTGGCTCTTTGCACTGTGGTTCATCGCCGGTGCGCCTGCCGCAACATTGATCGCGGCTTCCTACGTCGCGTATGTCGTCCCGATGAGCAGGCTGGGTTTGTATTTCGTCGCCGGC
>JBJKPN010000065.1:0-13561 GCA_046706365.1 Candidatus Kryptoniota bacterium
TCCAGGAGAGGGTAAAGGCTGTTGATGTCGTACCCGCTTCCAACCGAGCCACCGGTGGTGATGCTGAGAGAAAGCTGTTTTCCCGAGGCGTTCAACGAATCTCTCAGCGCCTGTATCATTGAAACGAAATTCGCTTTGTCGTTCTGAGTCGGGTATTCCCAGTCGATATCTACACCGTCGAAGCCGTTACTGATACAGAATTCCTTCATGTTGCCGGCGAACTTCGCCCGGGTATCCGCACTCTTTCCTATTGAGGGGAAACCGTAACCGGTCCCGTCTCCGTATCCACCGACCGAAACTACCACTTTGACGTTGTTCTGGTGCGCAGTTGAAATCAGCTGTGGATAGAGATAATTAGACCAACTGGCCCCCGGCTCGGGCGAGATACTTCCGTCGGCGTTAGGAACTACAAAAGCGTACGCTATGATGTTCAATCGCGCATACTCTATCGACGATGCCGGGAAACTATACCTGTTCCAAAAATAGTAGTATCCAACCACGGTCCTTCCCGCCGCCGTCGACGAGACGGGAAGAGTTAGGAGCGCGATCAGCGCAAGGACGAGACTCCAGTGCGTTGCTCTTTCCCGACCGCCGGAACGTCCAGCTCTAAAGTTTTTCATCTCGCCTTCGCTCACAGATTGAAGCGGATGCCGAGCAGTATCCTGCGCGGATTGAGGTAAACGGGTGCCTGCCACCATCCGACATCGATATAAGGCTTCTTGGAAGTCGGCATCTCTCCCCACTTGTCGTTCCCTTTCATGGCGCCCGAGTTCCAGGGCAAGTGGAGCGAATTCTTGTAGGCATCATACTCCTGCTGGGTCAGGTTGTCCGGGTCGAGCCGCTTCTCATTCAGGGCGTTCTGGACCGTGAGTATGAACTCGACATTCTTCTTGGCTATAGAAATTACTTTTGAAAGCCTGATGTCGAGATTTGTATAATCGACGATGCCGAGCCATTCCTGCTTGCTGGGGTCCGTCTGCTGCGGATTGAATAGCATCTTGCCGCCGGCCTGCCAGTCGAAAAGGAAATCGAGGTTCCAGCCGCCCAGCGGGTTGATGCCGAATCCGCTCGGGCCGAGATCCAGGGGAGTGTGGAGGTTGAGGTCCACATGCGCTCTCGGTGTCGGGATTATGGTCTGTATGTTGGCCGTCCGCATTGCGTTGGAAGCCTCGAGCTGATTCTGGTAAACGTACCGGAGGCCGTTCTGGCCGGAACCTGACATCATGTAATCGTAATTGGCCCAGAAGGTGACATAACGTCCCATCGTCTTTTCAAGCCGGAGCTCAACGCCGTCGATGTCGTCGTATCCTGCCGGCACGTACATCGTCACCAGGTTCATGTGATAGTAGTCCACATATGTAATGGGGAGCGGCTGGTTCGTCTGGTTCTTGTAATAAAATGAAACGGTCGCCAGGTACTCGTCGAAAAGTGTCTGCTCGAATCCGAATTCGTATGAGACCGTCTTTCCCATCGAAAGATCTGGGGAGGGAATCGTGACGGCAGCCGGATATAGAGCGAGATCATATACGAATGGAAGTGCCGGGCGCTGGTAGAAATGTCCGTAGTTGAAATACATCTTGCTGCTCTCGGTTACCGGAAATGAGACCGACAACCTGGGCGATATAGGCATCTGGACCTTGTTTGCGGTGGAAGGCCATCCCGGAGGATTGGACAGCATGGTTCTGTAGAGTTCCCAGGTCTGGTACGATCCGAAACCGCCCGGCAGGTTTGCATATACGTCGTTGTAGAAAGCCGTGTAAGCGGGGTCAGGCGGATTGGAAACCGCGAAAGCGTTCCTTCGAGGGTTCCAGTAGTCGAGTCGTACGCCGAGGTTGGCTATGATTCCCTGGAACTCGAGTTTATCCTGTATGTAAGCGCCGCCGGTAATGGGCATCACATCATAGTATTGCCACAAGTCCGGAGTGTACGATAGCTGCACCTGGAGCCATGTGCCGGCGTAATCGAACAGCCTCGTTACCTCCGCCGAGAAACCTGCTTCAAGCTGGTTATGTCTGTCGATCTGCCAGACGAGGTCTCCGTTGACCTGGGCGAACCAGGAGAAGGATGAATCGACGCGCTGCGGTCCGCCGGCGAGGTTGAACATGTTGAGCGCGTCCTGGATATAGTTGGTCGATCCGTTCGGCGTTCCGCCCGCCGGTACTTTAAGTATCTTAATCGCGCCGGGCTGAGGCGTGTCATATACCTGGTCTCCGACCATGTACCACCATGCGCTTGTCTGGGTCGTATCGAGCGAGTATGGCTGTAGATTATGATCGTTATACTGGAAATGCGCATCGAGTGTGAAGTACGCTTTCGGGGAAATTGTATGTGTGTATTTAGCGCCGCTTATGACGAAGCGCTGATCGTAGAACTGCATCCTGCTTAGGTTATAAATCTGCGCGAAGCTCCCACCGCCGATCAGGTTTGCCTGCTGAGCTATGGAGCTCTGAGTATTCGTGAGGAAACCGAAGCTCGAAGATCCTTCCTGCAGAGAACCGCCATATGTGCTTCCAATGCCGGTGTTCAGGGTGTTCACGTCGGCATACAATCCTTCGACTGTCAACTTATCGGTTGGGGTGAGTTCTGTTGTCAGCTTCAGCTGACTGTTCCAGTCCACATAACTGTTCCTCGGACCTATCGGATAGGCGAATTGAGTGTTTTCATATTTGTATCCGAGGAGGAATGTGGTTCTGCCGAGGTACCACCCCAGCAAAGGAAGGTCCTCGCCCGGGACAGGGCCGGTCAGGCTTCCTTCGAAGTAGTAGTCCGGTTTCGTTGCGACAGCGCTGGCAGGGTGACGGAGCTTCCAGATTTCCATCCTTTGTGTCGAGTCGAGACTTATCACCGGGTTGAAGCCGGCCGGAAACTGGAGATAAGGAGACGCCGGATAGTCGCCGGTGGAATAACGGAAGTAATTGCCCTGCTGCTTCCCGGCGGCCCATCCCTTGAAGCCCCAGAACTCGGAAGGCACGGCCATGCTGTCTGCGTGTGTCTGTATGCCATGCATGGCATACTTTCCGGCAAAGACCTGCTGGATTATCGAGTTCGGACCCCATGGATTCTCGCCGAAGAACTTCTGCTGGCCGCCTGCCGTCATGTTGGCATTTATCGCCAGAGTATATCTCTGCCTGCTTCCGTCCTTTGTAATCGCGTTCACGAGTCCGGACTGAATCCCGCCGTATTTTGCCTGGAAGCCGCCGGTCATGACCTGAATCTCCTGAATCGTCGTGGAATTGAACGACAGGTAGGAATTCTCGGACCGCGGATCCTGCATCGATATTCCGTCGAGAGTTATGTCCGTCTGCCTTATCGCGCCGCCGCGGATGCTCAGGCCGTGGCCCTGGCTGTTGTCGACCAGTTCCACGCCGGCGAGTTTGCCGATAAACTCATCGACCCTTGTCATGGGAGCCTCTTCGACTCTCTGCGTATGGACAATCTCCTGAGTGCCGGCTACGTCGGGCCTGATGATATTCGCCCTGTAGACTACCTCGACCCCTTTCATCTGGATGGCGCCCTGTTCGAGCGCAAAGTCGACGTTGATTGTCCGTTCCGCTTCGACGGTCACTTCCTTCTGTACCATAGAGGCATAACCGAGCATTCTCGCAGTCACGTTGTAAGTGCCGGGATGAACATTCAGTATGGTATAATATCCGTTTGCATCGGACATTGCACCGAGGGGGACGCCCAGCCTGACAGGTTTGCCGGCAATCCACTGCGAATCGACAATAACCGTTGCTCCAGCGATGCCTTCGCCGGTTTTGGAATCGGTCACCCTCCCCGCAATTTTGCCGTTTGCGGCAAATACTGCCTCAGATGCGAGAAGGATGATTATGGATAAGGTCAGCCAAAAGGAATTATGACCCCGGTACCCAATATTGCTCATGCAACTTCCTCCTTTGTAGGCATATTGATTTGATCTTGACGAATAGACCAATGTGCTTCTCAAACAGAGGAAGATTTGCGGTGTCTTTGCTCAGAGGGGGTGGAAAATTCGCACGACTCTTTACGGTATGATCAGACAGGATCGACAAAGTCTCTGACAGGCCGCGAATACCGCAAACCTCCTTTCCTGAACTTCTTCGTCCAAGATAACGGACACTTCATACGTGCGTCCGCTTTACTGACTGATGATATTAACTCTTTCATGCGAAGTTGTCAAGCTTCGCACGCGAGTCGAACAAAAAAAATCGAAAAAAGCGGTGTGACACCTTGACATAATCAGAAATTATCGAAATATTTATCGCATAAAAGTCAAGAGGTGCTGAAAGAACATTGATAACGGGTAATTCTACTTCAAAGACAATTCAATTCATTCCATTTCTAGTTCGTCAGGACTACTTCACCTTAATAAGATAAGGAGTGTGGTTAATGAGGAGGCTAATAGTTTACTGCTTCTTCGTTTTGACAGTTAGCGGCGCAGGCTTTGCCCAGACTACAGGTAAGATTTCAGGAATCGTGACAGACGCCCAAACGGGTGAGAAGCTCGTTGGCGTAACGATCGTGGTTCAGGGAACAACACTGGGAGCTGCGACGGACCTCAACGGGTATTATGCGATCCTCAATTTGACTCCGGGGACGTATACCCTGAAAGCTTCGATGGTCGGATACGCATCTACTACAATTGAAAACGTGCGTGTCGCGGTCGACCAGACGACGACTATCAACGTGAAGATGTCGCAATCTGCCATCACGACTCATGAGGTTACCATCGTTGCCCAGAGACCTGTCATTCAGAAAGACGTATCGGCCAGCACGATCAATATCTCACCCGCCCAGGTCGCATCAATTCCAACCGTGACCGTCACCGGCGCAGTGCTTCTGCAGGCCGGTGTTCAGAGCAATAGCAGCGGCCTGGTAATAAGAGGCGGGGGAAGCGACCAGACGGCGTTCATGGTCGATGGATTTACTTTGCGCGACCCGCGAAACAACTGGGCATATACGGACATCAGCATGACTTCCGTGAAGGACGTCCAGATCCAGAGCGGCGGCTTCAATGCAGAGTATGGCAACATCAGGTCCGGCGTGGTTAACGTGACCACCTACAGCGGCAGCCCGAACCATTATACCATAAGCTTCCTGGGCCAGATTGCTCCTCCCCAGGCGCAGAATTTCGGCGGAGCGATCAACGGGTTGAACACTTATTTCGTAAGACCATATATGGACCCCGCAGTTGCATATTTCGGCACGAACGACGGGGCGTGGAGTGCGCTCACCCAGTCTCAATATCCCGGTTTCGACGGGTGGATAGCCGAGTCTCAGAAATCCCTTGCGAACGGTGACCAGACTCAATTCCTGAGTCCCGTGGCTGCCCAAAAAGTCTGGGAGTGGGTGCACCGCAAAGATTTCAGCATCCTGAAGCCTAACTACAACATCGATGCGAGCTTCGGCGGGCCTTTTCCTGTAGTCAGCAAGGAGCTCGGCAATCTTCGCTTCTGGGCTTCCTATGTGCAGCAACAATCAATGTATATGATCCCGCTGACGACGGACGCATACAAGAGCTACAACGGGTCGTTGAAACTGACCTCGGACATCGGACCCGGGATGGAGCTGTATGTCGAAGGAATGTACGGTCAGCAGAGCGGTACATCCTACAGCAGGAACGGACAGCCCGGAATTTTTGAAAACAGCCAGACGATTTCGGACTACCTGTCTTCCCTCGGACCTCTCGGAGGGTCATACCTCGATACAAGAATGTTCACGGATTGGTACTGGAACCCGACCACGCTTGACTTCAACATGATCGGTGCAAGATTCTCGCATGTAATCAATCCTTCCACATACTACGAGGTAAACGTCCGCGAGTCGGGGACCCAGTACCATACTCCCCTTCCTCCCGACAGGCTCAATACGCCGAGTCCTTCGTTCGGAAACTACTTTGCGTTCTCCAATCAATTCCCGTTCGGGTATTATCCTTCGGCTCCGTCTTACGCCTCGTATCTGAGCACATTCAATAATAACGGCCTGGGTATGAGCGATTCACGCGACTCGAGTAAGCTGGCCGAATACAATGTCAAATTCGACCTGACAAGTCAGGTTGACGATCACAACCAGATCAAGACTGGCATAGAGTATGACTACACCGACAACAACGTCAACTATGCACTGATAGACTCAGCTCTGACTTCGAACAACAACTGGTCGCACTGGCACACATATCCCATCCGTGCTGCTGCGTATGTGCAGGACAAGATTGAGTTTGAAGGAATGATAGCGAACCTCGGCGTCCGCGTCGACATGTCTCATGCCGGCGGACAATGGTTCAACTCCGACAATCCTTATTCCATGATATTCTCAGGAGCGGATCTGGTCGGACTGGATACGACATCCAAATCCTCGACGAAGTATATCTTCATGGTCGAGCCCCGACTTGGAGTGTCGTTCCCTGTTACCGTTGATTCGAAACTCTATTTCAACTACGGTCACTTCTACTCCATGCCGACGCCGGATGACCTGTATTTGATCCGGAGGCTGCTTGGAACAAACAATGTGAGCCTGGTGGCCGATCCAAACGCGCAGCTGCCGCGAACGATCGCATATGAGCTCGGTTTCGAGCAAAGTGCGTTCAATATGTTCCTGCTCCATATCGCAGGATATTACAAGGATGTGTCGGACGAAAGGACGACGACCTCGTTCATCAGCTCGAACAGCCTCGTCAACTATGCACTCTATACGAGCAACTTTTATGAGGACATCAGGGGCTTCGAGATCACCCTCTCAAAGAACCGTGGCGACTGGTTTCAGGGATTTGTCAACTACACCTATATGGTTTCCAGCAACGGCAGATTCGGTTATGCCGACCAGTACCAGAGTCCTGCGGACCAGCGCACTTATGAGCTGACCCACTACACCGACCTCTACCAGACGAAGCCGGTTCCTCAGCCGTACGCACACATGAATCTGGATTTCTTCACTCCAGGCTGGCTTGGACCTGACTGGGGCGGGATAAAACCCCTTGCGGATTGGCACCTCGATCTCCTGGGCCAATGGACGGCAGGTCAATGGTTTACGTGGACCGGCGGTGAGACGATCCCGGGAATTCAGAACAACATTCAGTGGAAAGACTACCTGGATTTCGATCTTAAGATAAGCCGCAGCTTCCATTTCGGCGGACTGCAGTTCGACGTGTTCGCCAACATTTACAACCTTTTCAATTACAAGTATCTGTATCCCTTTGACGGCTTTGGTCCCAACGCGATAGACTACACAGCTTATATGGAGTCCTTGCATCTTCCTTCCTCAGTGGCGGGCGATGCGACGCACGAGATGTTGGGCTACATAAACACACCCGGCAACGACAGGCCCGGAGATTATCAGTCCTCGAGCAAATCATACATCAGGATGCCTTATCTGTGGCAGCTCGGGATGCTGAATCCCAGGACATTTTATTACGGAATCAGATTCAGCTATGACATACCGTAATTTGAAAAACGTGGAAGCCAAGAAGTCGATAAATGAGGAAGAAATGAAATTGAATACTGAAGTAAATTTCAAATTCCAAAGCCCAATTTCCAAACGAGCTACAACTAACAAAATAGATAAGAGGCAGAATCCTCTGCATGCGGTCAGTTTGGAACTTCGCGATCGGAATTTGTTTGGAGCTTGTCGTTTGAAACTTGGAGCTTTACTGACCGGTATTATCTTCATGCTAGCAATTTGGAACGGGTCCGCCTCCGCTCAGTACGCAGTGAAATGGATGGATATCGGATCTTTTCAAACCTGGTATTCGGCCGCCGGGTCGGAGTATGAAGAAGAGAGAGTTGGGGTAGAGCAGGACGGCGACAGATGGCCGGCGATTTATCCCAACGAGGATATGGTCTGTGCGAAAGGGTTATGGATCGGAGTCAGAAACTGGACGGACCCGAAAGACAACTCGAAGTGGCCGTACAAGGTCATCCATTTCGGTCCCAGACCTGACGGCGATGTGACCGAATTTGTTCCCCAGGAAATGACGACGACGGACAGGTTTTCCCTTCCGCAGGTCGTTGTCGACGGGAATCCGTCGTATAACATTCCGCCCGACGAGGACAAAACGAATCCTAATCAGAAAGAAGACCGGTTGATATACGACAGCGTGAAGACATATATCGGCCTTACCATGGTCAAGAAGATCATCGGGTTCAGTCAACAGTTCAACGATAATTACGTTATTTACGACTACACGTTCACAAACACCTCCAGCGAACCGCTTGACAGCATACGCCTGTTGTTCCAGTACAGGTACGCGGTCTGCGCGGACACCAGGTACATTGTCGGTACGAACTCCTCCGGATGGGGAATAAACACAGACAGCGACGTGAGCGGCGATTTCCCGAGCCCGCCGACGTCATTTTTCGGTGGTCAGGTGCTGAAAAGCGATCCGGTCAACAAGTACGACAATATCCGTGCAATATTCTCATGGCAGGGAAATTACAAGAGCAGCAGTTACGATTTCTCCGTGCCCGGGATGCCGGGACTGGGTAACGGCGCGCCCACCAGCGACAATATCGGCGGTCCTATCTGGGTGAACCCATCGGCCCAACCGGGCCCCACCGCCGCTGACACGTTAGGAAGACTGGGCGGAGCTCAATTCGTCGGTGTTTGTACCATACATGCGGATAAGTCGGCCACAGATACTTCCGATGATCCGGGCGAGCCCAGCACCACCGCTTATATCAGCTCGGACGATCCGTTCAATCAGAGCAACAGCATCAGCCAGTTCAATGAAGGTATTATGCAGACCGATTACCAGATGATGTCACTGGGCCAGGATGCGGGCTGGATCGGCGGACAGATAAGCTGGTCGGGTGAGAGAATGGCGGACAAGGTCGGAGTCTACGGCGACCCGTCATTCGGCACCACCGGCGGGCTGTCTCCTGCTATGGGCTACGGTCCATACAATCTCCAACCCGGGCAGAGTTTTCACATCGTCATGGCTGAGGCTGCAGCAGGCTTAAGCCGCCAGGCGTGCATAAGAATAGGGCGTGAATTCAAACTGGGTGAGATCACACCCGCTGAGAAAGACGATTCCGTTTATACCGGAAGAGATTCTTTGTTCCAGACGTTCCAGAGAGCAATTGCAAATTACAATTCCGGATACGATTTACCGCAGCCTCCGCTGCCCCCGTCGAGCTTTACCGTCACTTCGGGTGGAGACAAGATTTCACTATCATGGACTCCGCCAACGGGCGGTCCCAAATTGACGGGATTCGATATCTACCGGGCCGAGGGTCTTGTCGACAGCACCTACTATTTGATCGACCAGTGTGCGCCAAGCGTGACAAGCTACGAGGACAAGTCAGCCGTGCGCGGCATAGACTACTACTACTACATAGTTTCAGTGGGAGACCCCGCGGACAATCCGGGAACTGCGGATACACCTGCCGGCGTAGGTCTGGTAAGCAACAGGTACTACACTCAGACATACGACCCGGCAAAACTGTTGAGACCCGGCGTGAACGCGGCCGTAAGAAGTGTCTTTTCGGTAAGCGGAGTGAGCGTTCCACCGGCGGAGTATTCGGTGTATACCAACAACAACGCGATCTTCACCGTACAGTCGGCAAACATCAACGGCGGAACCGGACAGATCGTCTGTTACGGTACAGGCAATCCTTCCAGCACCGGCATACTTGCCAGATCGGGCGGTACAGGAGACAGCCTCATAGCCTTCTCTTCGGTTGAAAGCAACAATACCGACATCGGCAAGGTCATCAGAGTCGTCCCGAACCCCTACAACATCTCTGCCGCAGAGAATGTACTGCGATATCCGGGCGAACCGAACCAGATCGAATTTCTGAATATTCCTCCCCAGTGTACCATCAAGATATACACCGAGCTGGGCCAGTTGATCAAGACGATCAACCATACCAACGGGAGCGGCGACGAAGCTTGGAGCCTGACGACATCCTCGGATCAGATAGTGGTCAGCGGGGTGTACATTGTCGTCTTCCAGACTCCGCAGGGTCAAACGGCAATAAAGAAATTCGTAGTGATCAGGTGAGCCACATGAAAACGGAAAATAGAACACACAGGACCCTGCCAGGGATTGAGACCTTGGCAAGGTTAACAGAATTCAAAACAGGATTTGAAATGAAAAAATTGCTTCTATTCCCGGTTTGTATGCTGGCGATACTCCAGTTTTCCTTCAGCAGCGCATTCGCGCAGCAGAAGCTGGCGCAATCCGGTTTCGATTTTCTGAACGTTGCCACGGATCCGCGGGCAGAAGCAATGGGAGAAGCGGTAACGTCGGTGGACGGCAACTCAACTTCTATGTTCTTCAACACCGCGAGCATGGCAAGGCTCGAAAACACCGTGTCGCTCTCCGTGGGACAGGTCGACTGGATTGCAGGCATCAAACATTTCTATGGTAGTATCGCGTTCAGTCCGTTTCACGGCGAGTACGGCGTATTCGGAGTCAATTTCAGGTCGGTGAACTACGGCAGCATGGATGAGACGATTATCGCGAACAATGCGAACGGCTACCAGGACCTCGGAACATTTTCGCCTACGGCTTACTCCGTCGGTATCGGTTACGCAAAGGCTCTTAGCGACAAGTTCAGCGTAGGCGGCGACATAAACTATGTGGACCAGAACCTGGGACAGACTGTTACCAACATTAATCCGGACGGATCGCTTGTGAATTCCACGTCGAAACTCAACGTCGTGTCCTTCGATTTCGGGATGCTGTACAGGACAGGATACAAGAGTCTGGCTTTCGGAATGGACGTGAGGAACTTCTCGCGCCAGCTCAAGTACGTCCAGGAGAGTTTCGACCTCCCGCTTATCTTCAATATCGGTGTCTCGATGAACATCCTCGATCTGTGGAACGTCGACAGCAGGTCGCAGTCGTTGATAATTGCCGCCGACGCGACGCATCCGAGGGATTACCCCGAGCAGGTAAATGTCGGGGCGGAATACACCTTCATGCAAATGATCTCGCTCCGCGGCGGCTACATGTTTGAGAACAGTGTTTACGGTGTCACCGCCGGAGTAGGCATTCACAAGGACATCGGCGGCGTGAATCTCGGCATCGATTATTCATGGACTCCGTTTACCGGCGGGTTTTCGGACGTGCAAAGACTTTCATTCGTTGTTGCTTATTGAGGTGAAAAAATAATGAAAACCATTTTAAAAGCCATAGTTGAATCGGCGGCTCTTCTGGCTCTTGCCGCCGTCTTATTAAACCTTAACGGCTGCACGAAGGTGGAGGCCCCGAGTCTTTATAATCCGAATCTCGGAAACGGTCCCCAGCCGGTAGTGGACAGTCTTACACCATCGGGGAGCGCGCTTGCGGGTGTAGATACCATGGTGATCTACGGCAAGAACTTCCTTGCAGACAAGGACAGCGACGGAGTTGATTTCCTGATAAACGGCAAACTTGCGGCCTCCGTCGACAGCAAGGGGGGCGACAATCAAATAATAAGTGCGTCCACTACGAAACTGGTCCTGAAGGCTCCTGCGATTTCAGGAGACACCGTCCAGGTTTTGGTATGGACGTTGGTTTCGGCAGATTTCAGCCCCATGGTCAATTACCAGCTTAACGCCGCGATCGCTCCCTTCAGCACTTTGGCGAATGGAGAGAGCGCGTACGGCATCACAGTCGGCCCCGACGATTCCCTATACGTCTCGATTTCTAACATCAATCTGAGCGGCACAAAGGACGAGGGTATCTTTCAAATCGGTCCCGTCACAGGCGTCAGGGCGGCCAATCCTTATGCGCTGCCGACAGCCGGAAATGTCGACTGGGCCGACATTAAGTTCGGGAGCGGCGGCGATATCTACGGTGTGAAAGGCGTTCGGGCAGTCTACAAGCTTTCGCAGGGCAAATCGGGAACCCCATGGGCGGTGGCCACGGGTGCCTCGTTCTCATGCCTCGACTTCGACCAGAATGGCAACTTGTGGGTCGGCGGGAATAACAAGGAAATTTACATGATATCACCGAGCGCCAGTATCAAGACATTTCCGTTTACAGGAAACGTTCGTGCGATGCGCTATTACAACGGCGATCTCTACTTTGCAGCTAATGTCGGTACTGCTGAAAGCCAGGTGTTCCAGGCTCCCGTCATCGGCGACTCGCTCGGGACTCCGCAGATGTATTTCGATCTGTCCACTGATCCGACAGGAGGCAACAATATCTATGCAATAACATTCTCCGCCGATGGCGACATGTATGCGGGCACGGACTCAAGCGACTATCTCATTGTCGTGCACCCGGGCGGGACGGTTGAAAAACCCTACTCACTTTATATCAACAGCGGCGTTCTGAATTCTCCGTGCAAATCATTTACGTGGGTCGGGGAGAACCTGTATGCAACCACGGCGTCCGGTGAGATTCTCAAGATTTTAGCAAGAAAACAGGGAGCCCCGTATTATGGGTTCTAATAAACGAAAACAGGGAACCTTGCCGGAGCTGGTTCGCACGTGCGGATGACGCCGGGTACTTCAGTAGTCATTTCAGACTGCGACAAGGTTTCACAAATGTTAGGAGGTGGTGTTCGCCAGATAGATTTGTCTTCGCTATTCGGATGTGAGCGCGATGGCCGCGAGATGCATGTGGAGCTCGTAGATAGTACGAAGTCTTCGGCCGGCGAGTTTGACGGACTCGTAGCGCGACTTCTCCCGCAAGCGGCGCCTCGAATGGTAAGGCGTAGAATCTTGAGCAATGGCATGCGGGCAAAGAGCATCTGTGTTTCTTATCACTACAAACAGAATACTTAAGGAGGTTCGAAATGGTAAGAAAGTTTCTACTGGTTTCCAGTATGCTGTTCGTCGCAGGGTTTTTAGGCTCCGCGAACGCACAAAGCTGGAAATTCGTCAAAGTCTTTCCGGACACCAATCTTACTTTCGGTGCCGGAATAAACAATACCATCGCAGTCGATCCGAACGGGAGGGTTTGGATGACAGCAGAAGCCGGTGGTACTGATAGCATTCTGACCAGTGCGGGCACCTATGCCGCGACCTGGGACATTTTCGTATATAATGGTGATGGCACACTGTACAAGAAATACGATGTGCTCAATTTCAACGGCACGCCCGATACACTTTTCCAGTCAGCAGCCGGGTACGGCATGACCCAGGGTGGGCCGGATGGAAACATCTATGTGTTGAGGAACAGCCTGACACTCCGTGAAATCGACTATAAGACAGGAGACGAGATAGCGAAGGTCGAGAATCCTATCCCTGGCTATGCAAGCTCATGCGCATCTCCGGCGGTAGACGCTTCAGGCGAAGTCTTCATGCAGCCCGTATTGCCGACCACCGGAGTCGGCCCCGTTGCCATCGCACCCGATTTCTCGTCCACTCTGATTTCGGTCGATACCAGTACGTATGGCGGTTACACCCGGACGATAGCCGTTTCTTCGAACGGGAACGACGTTTATGCACCGAACTTCGCGAACCAATATTGCTTGTACTACCATTCAGACAACGGAACACTCGGTCCGTACGTCCTCAGCCCGGATACCCTCTTCAAAGGGATGACCATCGAGTCCATGGGCTGGCAGCCGAAGACCGGCTACCTCTGGGTCAGTGCAGGTAACCCGGATGCGGGTCCGCCCGCCGCTCCGTACACGGCGAATACCTGGTA
>JBJKPN010000066.1:0-15849 GCA_046706365.1 Candidatus Kryptoniota bacterium
ATCACGATGGTAACGGCCCTGGGTGGCTCGACAAACGCGGTTCTCCACCTCATAGCAATCGCCAAGTCCGTAGGGATCCGGCTTACAATAGACGATTTCCAGGATGTCAGCAACCGGGTCCCGTACGTCGCAGAGCTGAAGCCGAGCGGAAAGTTTGTAATGGAAGATGTCAACGACATCGGTGGAATACCGGCCGTGCAGAAAATGCTGCTCAAAGAGGGACTTCTCGATGGCAACTGCATGACGGTCACCGGCAGAACGCTCGGGGAGAATATCGAGAAGGTCGCCGACCTGGCCGCCGGCCAGAAGATCGTCCACCCTCTGTCTGATCCGATCAAAAAGACCGGTCACCTGCAAATCCTCTACGGAAACCTCGCCAAAGATGGCGCGGTGGCGAAAATAACCGGAAAGGAAGGTTTGAGATTTGCCGGACCTGCGAAGGTTTTCGATTCGGAGGAACAGACCCTCACGGCACTCGAACAGAAGAAGATAGCTCCCGGAGATGTCGTCGTGATAAGGTATGAGGGACCGAAGGGCGGACCCGGCATGCGCGAGATGCTCACGATCACTTCGGCTATCATGGGAGCCGGGCTCGGGAAGAGCGTCGCTCTGATCACCGACGGAAGGTTCTCGGGCGGAACTCACGGATTCGTCGTCGGGCATATCACTCCGGAAGCGCAGTCCGGCGGTGTTCTGGCCGTCGTGCACGACGGCGACAGGATAACGATCGATGCCGAGAAGAACACTATCACGCTGGATGTTCCGGAGAAGGTGATAGAGGAGCGGCTGAAGCAGTGGAAGGAACCCCCTTACAGGGTCACGAACGGGATGCTTTACAAGTACATAAGGAACGTCTCCCCCGCATCTGAGGGATGCGTCACGGATCAATTCTAACCGGCTGAGAAACACATCCGGTCGAAGGCCGCAGCGGAATAATCATCCGTCACGCATTCCGCCCTTTGACCGGACTGTCAACTCGGATTACATCCTCCTCATCGCCCTGTTCCCCATCTGGGGCCGCGGCGGTCTCACTTTCTTTTTCGGCGGCGCCGGTTTTGCCAGCACCTCCTCCATCGGCTTCTTGTTCAGGAAATACTGCTGGCCTATCGAAAGCGCACTGAAGATGAAGTAGTAAAGGTTGAGTCCCGAAGGCAGGTTGTTGAAGATCAGCCACATCATTATCGGCATTCCGTAGATCATGAACTGCTGTCTCGGATCCTTCGTCGTCATCTTCATCTGGAAGAACTGTGTGATTGCCATCAGGAGCGCCAGTCCGCTTATCTGGTTCATGCCGACGACCGGCAGAGTGAACGGAAGTCGGAGAACGGTGTCAGGAATGGAGAGATCCTTGATCCACCAAATGAAGTCCGACTGCCTGAGGGCGATGTTGCTCCTGAAGATCGCCCACAGCGCATACAGGATCGGGAGCTGCAATACCATAGGCAGACACCCCCCCATGGGATTGACCTTGTACTCTTTGTACAACCCCATGACCGCCTGGTTCATCTTCTGTGGATCTTCCTTGTACTTTTCCTTTATTTCCTCCATCATGGGCTGAAGCGCCTGCATTTTGCGCATCGACTTCATGCTGGATACGGTAAGCGGGTTCAGGAGTATCTTCAGGATAATTGCGAAAATAATGATGACGATTCCGTAGTTCGGAATGAACGAGTGCAGAAACTCGAAGGCTGGAAGCATTACGTATTCCGCAATGGGGCGGATGACCCAGTGCCAGCCGAGGCCGACAGTACCTTCCAGGCCGATGTGATAAGACTTCAGGATATTGTAATCAAGCGGGCCTGCGTAAACCATGAACGAGTCCACCTGTACCGGCTGCCCCATGAACCTCACCTGCAGGGCGGTGTAGTACTGCCGCTGCAGTCCGTTGTTTGGCAGGCTGTGCTCCGTGCCGCGCAAATAGGCCCCGTCGGCGGGTTTCCCCACCGAAATAATGGCGACGGTGAAATACTTCGTCGTCTGGGAAATCCAGGAAGTGTTCCCGCTCAGTTCCTGCTTGACCGGCTGGTTGAGCTTCGACGCTTCAATCGAAACCAGGTCTCCCCCGTTGTCTGCGTATGCCGTTGAGAAACTCGACTCGTCTACGCTGTTCTCTTCCGAGTAATTAAGCCCATGCTCCCATGTAACCTGATACTGGTAGTTCGCGATGTACGGCGCCATGTTTCTCATGATTATCTGGGAGCCGAAATTGTAAACCCCGCCTTTGAAAGTGAAGTCGCGTATGACCTGGGAGGAATCGGTGACGTTGAGAACGAATCTCAGTTTGTACGTCTGGTTTTTCGAGAGTTTCACCACTTCCCCGTTCCGGAAGGACGAACTGAAATAGAGATCTTTTGTGTCGATCAGTCTCCCGCTCATGGTCTGGAAGAGGAGGCTGTAATCGCCGGCGTGTTTGTAGTTCACCAGTTCGACGCGGCCGCCGTTCCATGTGGTGTATTTGGTGAGCGTCCAGTCTTTGACCATGCCGCCCTCGGTGGTGAAGACCGCTTTGTAGAGTCCGGTCTCTATCGTGATTGTCTTGGCCGTTCCATGTGTGAGATGTTCAAACGTTTTCCCGTAGCGTGCCAGACCGCTGGTATCGCTTGAGGCCGCCGTCTCGGGTTTTTCCTCGGCAACAGGGGGCAGCTGCCTCTGCTCACCTCCGGTCTTCTCATGCGAGCCTGCCCCGACCGTCTGTTCCGTGGCGGTCTGTTGCTTGGGGTGCTGTGGCTGCTTCGGAGTGTTGAGAAACATCCAGACGAAAAGAACCAGCGTTATGACTATGATCCCTATTGTTTCTGTCTTCCCCATGTATCTTCCTTTTATTTCACCGGATCGTATCCGCCCTTGTTGAATGGATTGCAGCGCAGGACTCTCCATACGCTCAGGAGAAATCCCTTGAAGAACCCGTGCTTATGGAACGCCTCGATTGAGTAAGTGGAACAGCTCGGGTAGAACCTGCATGAAGGTGGAAACATCGGCGAAACGAATTTCTTGTATAGCCCGATCAGAAACACCGCGGCATCAGCCGGCAATGTCGTTACTGATTCTGGATATAAATTGCTTGAAGTCTTTTTCAATATCTTTCAGTGACAAGGATTTTTCAGCGAGGTCATGACCGTAGTTGAGTACCAGGTCGACACCGGTCTCCTTCTCTCGGATAGTATCGTTCAGTTTCTCGTTGTTCAGTCGGAAGGTTTCTCTCATCAGTCGCTTCAGGCGGTTCCGATCGACTGCGCGTTTTACCCTCCTCGATACTGTAAACGCAATTCTCGCCGTCTGTGTGTCGGGGCGCAGCAAATAGACGACCGATATGTTGATGCCGTTGATGCGCTTTCCCGACTTGAAAATGCTGCTGATTTCTCTTGAGGATTTGATGATGCAGGTTTTCGGTAGCTTGTGATGTCCGGTTTCCTCCTTCTGGGACAAGCGCCGTTCAATCCCTACTTCTCGTCGCTCACCGTTAAACGCCAGCGACCCTTCGCCCGGCGGCGGGCTAATACTTTTCTTCCGTTCTTCGTCTGCATCTTCGAACGAAAGCCGTGGGTCCTCTTTCTCCTTACATTGTGAGGTTGAAACGTCCTCTTCATCTGATACTCCTGTACATTTAAATTTTGCCCGGTAAGTTAGCTCCGTGTCCGACAAAATTCAAGGTTTTACTTAACCGGCGGGCCTGCATTGGCTCCAATTATCCTTCATACTGGCCGATTCTCAAATAATCCACAATTTTCGGTATGTTTTCCACAAACAACCGCCACTTTTCCACAATTTCCATGAAAACCGCCTTTCCGTAGATCGCACATATTCCCTTCAGGTACCAGAAACGTTTTCCACAATTACTGTGGGATTCCACATAACGCCAATAATATCAATGGCTTATAGACCGAAACCCCGTCGTAACCATCTTGTTTTTCCACAGCTGCTGTATTATTATTTGAGGTAAGGCTTGGGAGTGTTGGATGTGGATAACTTGTGGAAAACGGCAAGAATTACCCTAATTTTCGATTCGCTCATCATATACTGTTTTCCTTAGGTTTTCAACAGCAGTGTTAACTTTGTGCTAACAACCCCATTAACCCTTTGAAGTTATGTTGGTTACGCAAGATTTAGTCTTGTTGATAACCCTGTTAATTGTGTGGACAACTTCTCAACAGTAGGATGGGAAAGCTATGATGGAAGCAGCTACAGATGTCAACGGGGCCTGGCAGGCATGCATGAAGGTTATTCACGAGCGGGTAAACAATCTTACTTACAAGACATGGTTCGAACCGGTTGTACCTGTAAGTCTCCAGAGCGACAGCCTGACGCTCAGGGTACCCAGCCAGTTTTTTCACGACTGGCTTGAAGAACACTACTCGTCGGTGGTGGCCGAGTCCATAAGGAAGGTTGTCGGTGACAACATCCGTGTCGACTATGTCATATCCGATGACGACGTCACGGATACCGAACAGATGTTTTACAGGCCTCCTCAACCCGGGATGATAGGCTCACACACGGACGGTGCAGGGCTGCACAAGCCGGTTCCAAAACCGTCGTTCGAGAGCAATCTGAACCCGAGGTATACCTTTGAAAACTTCATCAAGGGTGACAGCAACCAATTTGCCCGCGCAGCCGCATACGCAGTAGGTAACAATCCTGCCGGCACCTCCTTCAACCCTCTCGTAATATACGGCGGTGTTGGACTCGGAAAGACTCATCTGATACAAGCGATAGGGAATTATGCACGCCAGATGGGAAGGTCGGAGCGGGTTCTCTATGTATCCAGCGAACGCTTCACAGTCGACTTCGTCGAGGCGATTCAGAAGGACCGGGCCAGCGAATTCTCGAACTTCTACCGGAGCATGGACATCCTGATAGTCGATGACATTCAGTTCTTCGCAGGAAAAGAGAAGACGCAGGATAATTTTTTCCATACGTTCAACGCGCTACATCAGTCCGGGAAACAAATCGTACTTTCCTCCGACAGGCCGCCCAAGGAGCTGAAAGGCGTGGACGACCGGCTGGTCAGCAGGTTCACGTGGGGATTGACGGTCGACGTTCAGCCGCCGGACCTGGAAACCAGAATAGCCATACTTCGCAAGAAGAGCGAGGATGACGGAATACAAATGCCCGACGACGTCATCGAGTATGTTGCTGCAAACGTCACGTCAAATATTCGCGAGCTGGAAGGAAGTCTCATAAGCATTCTCGCGAAAGCAAGTCTCAACAACAGGGAAGTCTCCGTCGATCTCGCGAAGGAAGTCGTACGGAGTCTCGCGGTAAGCAGAAAGACAGCCGTTACGGTCGAAGATATCCAGAAAGTTGTCGCCGACGCGTTCGATGTCACGGAAGAACAGCTTCGTGGAAAAACAAGGAAGCAGGAAATCGTAATCGCCCGGCAGACTGCGATGTATCTCACGAAGGACATGACGCAATTGCCGCTGAAGACGATCGGCAGCCACTTCGGAGGAAGGGATCACTCGACAGTGATATATGCGTGCCAGGTGATTTCCGATCTTCTGTCGAGCGACAACAGGTTCCGTGAAAGGTATGAGTCCACCAAGAAGAAAATTGAAATGATAGGAATGTGAATAACTTGTTTGTATCGATGTTGAAATCTTCGAAATATGTGTGGAATACAACCGAACTATCAACAAAAGTTGAACCATTTTCGCAGGCCTGTTAATAACTCTCATTTTGCCAACAAGTTTTAAGTCGGTCGCTGTGAAAAAAAATACGATATTCCGCTCTGTAAATGACTCGAATACCGGGAGTTAAAAATAAATTCGACGGTTACTAACATATCCACAGTCTTTATTATTACTATTCTTTATTTCATAGATATATAGATAATTATAATAATAGAACGTTTTCCACAGCGTATCCCAATCGATAGTAAATTGAATGTCAGGCTGAAAAAGGCTAAATTAAATGAAATTTACAGGACTCTAACTTGAAGCATTCTGCAAACAATGGAGGCGGAAAATGAAATTTAAAGTCAACAGCAGGGAACTCAGGGATGTCATCAGCCGGATCATCGGGGTCGTTCCTGTCAGGACTACGATTCCTGCGATTGAGAACCTGCTGCTCGAAGTAGGGAAGAAGAAGCTGACTATTTCCGCCACGGACCTGGAGATTTCCATGTCGACACAGGTGGACATTAACGAGGAAACCGACGGTAGAGTCACTGTAAATGCGAAGGAGTTTTTCGAGATAGTAAGAAACCTGGACGACGTCGAGATAGAGATCAAAGTCGACGAAAGTCTGAAGCTTACGCTGAAGACGAAGTCCGGATCCTACAGATTTGCCTGCACGCCTGCCGATGAATATCCGACACTTCCGACGCTGAGTGAAAACGCTGAAGCTTCGACAATCACAGCCGAGTCGCTTCACACGGTGATCGAGAGAACAATATTTGCGGTCTCGAAGGATGAGCACAGGCGCTCGATGAACGGCGTTCTTTTCCAATTTTCCGGGAAGGGAGCCAGAATATATTCGACGGACGGGCACCGGCTGGTTCGCATCGCCGACAAGAATCTGGTCGAGAAACCGCTGAAGAACGAAGCGAACATTCAGGAAAAGGCGCTGTCGCTGGCAACGAAGAGCTTCAAATCGTCGAACGTTGACTTGACAATCGCAGAGGATCATATTCGCCTGAAGAACAGCGACACGGAATTGATTTCGAGGCTGATCAAGGAGCCGCACCCGGACTACGAGGCGGTTATTCCAGGAGATATAGACAACAACAAACTCATGACGGTAAGCAGGGCAGAGCTTCTCGAAAAGGTTCGCAGAGTATCCATCCTGTCGGACTCGGTAAACCATCTCGTGAAGTTCACGATAGACAAGGAGCAGCTGACTATATCGGCGGAGGATGCGGACAGGGGGCAGATGGGCGAAGAGAAACTGCAGGTACAGTGGAACGGCGGGGAAGCGATGAACATAGGGTTCAACTCGACATACATAACCGATGCCATGAGCAGCATAGACGCCGACAAGGTGAGGTTCGCGTTGTCTTCGCCGACGAGGGCCGTCACAATAAAACCGGTACCCGAAGACGGAAAACAGAACGGACAGGAAATCCTGATCCTCGTGATGCCGCTTAGGTTAAACTAGAGAATGCATTTTAAAAAGCTCCAGTTAGAGAATTTCAGAAATCACTCCGAATCGTCCCTCGAGTTCACACCGGGAGTAAATCTGATAATCGGCGGGAACGCCCAGGGGAAGACAAGCATACTCGAAGCCCTGTCGTACGTCTGCCTCACGAAGAGTTTTCTTCAGCAATCTGACGCCACGGTTCCGAAATTCGGCGCGGATCTCTTCGCCATCGAAGGTGACGTGATCGGCGACAGCAATATCGAGAATCATGCCCGCATCGTTTACGACAGCGGTGCAGGGAAGAAGTACTTTCTCAACCGCAACGAAATCAGGAGGAGCTCTGAAGTCATCGGGATGTTTCCGATAGTCATGCTGTCGCCGGGAGATTTTGCGCTGACGACCGGGTCTCCGGGCGAGCGGCGGAAATTTGCAGACATGGTACTGTCGCAGATATCGAGGTCATATCTGGAAGAACTTGTCGAATACCGGCGTGCGCTGAAACAGCGGAACAAGATACTTCTTGATGCGAAGATATCAGGCGTACTGGATAAGGGTATGCTGGCCGCGTGGAGCGACGCGCTTGTTCTGCACGGCGCAAAAATCATGACGAGGCGCGACGAATTCGTTCTGGATTTCCAGGATACTTTCAAATCGGCATATGCGATGCTCGTCGAATCCGGTGAGGCACCCGGGTTGCGCTACGAACCGTCGTTCACGGCGGCAAACGGGACTATCGAAGCGTTCCATTCGGAACTTGCGAGACTTTCCGGAGTCGAGCGAGCCCGCGGGGCAACGCTCGCCGGCCCGCACAGGGACGACATCGGATTTACGCTGAACGGAAGATCGCTCCGGGAGTTTGCCTCGCAGGGACAGCACAAGACGTTCCTGGTTGCGCTGAAGATTGCCGAGTTCCACTACATCACGAAGATGCTCGGTGAGAGGCCGGTTATGCTTCTGGACGACGTGATGACGGAGCTGGACTACAATCGGGCATCGAGGACAATCACGGTTGTTTCCGGCCTCGGGCAGACGTTCGTAACCGCGACAGACATGCTGAGTTTTGACGAGAAATTTCTCGATTCCGCAAACACCAAATTCCATTTTGTGAAAGATGGAAGCGTGGTTTACGAAAATGTCAGGGTCTAACAGCGACGGCGGAAGCTCCCGTGGAGCCAGAAGGCTCAGTGAGCTGATCAGGGAGTTCACCCAACAAAACGGTGTATCCGGGAAATTGAGGTCGTATCAGGTTGTCGGCGACTGGGAAAGCATTGTAGGAGAGGCGATAGCAAGAAACACGGAAATATCGCGGCTGGAAAACGGAACACTCTACATAAGGGCCGTCAACAGCACCTGGAGAAACGAGCTTGTATTCATGAAACCGGCGATCATGCAGAAAATAAGAGAGAAGTATCCCGATTCGGGAGTAGTAGATATTTTTTTCATCTAAGAGAGGTAGTTCATGGCGAAGAAGGACGTGGCGAGCAAATCGGTGCCGCGCAAATTGAAGAAGAACGGGAAGGCAGGAAAGAACGGCGCCGAAGAGAAGCTGGCGAGAAAAATTCCCGCCGCGCTCGTCGAAGAGAAGGCGAAGAGCAAATCTGATAACGGCAAAGGGTACACCGCCGAGAGTATAACGATTCTGAAAGGCCTGGAGGCGGTACGAAAACGTCCGGCAATGTACATCGGCGACGTCGGACAGCGAGGGTTGCACCATCTTGTTTACGAGATAGTCGACAACTCCATCGACGAGGCGCTCGCCGGGTTCTGCAAGAACATTCTTGTCACGATAAATAAAGACGGAAGCATAACCGTTGAGGACGACGGCCGCGGAATCCCGACAGACCTTCATCCGGTCGAGAAAAAATCCGCACTCGAAGTCGTCATGACCATGCTGCATGCAGGAGGAAAGTTCGACAAGACCACTTACAAAGTATCCGGCGGACTTCACGGAGTCGGCGCCGCGGTCGTAAACGCGGTCTCCGAATGGGCGGAAGTAACCGTCTACCGCGACGGAAAAATATTCTACCAGAAGTACAAGCGCGGAGAGCCTGCCGAAGACGTCAAGGTGATTGGAAAGGAACCGAAGAAGAGCGGTACGCTGACCACCTTCATGCCGGACAAGGAAATTTTCAAGAACAGGAACTACAAGTTCGAAACTCTTGCTGAGAGAATGCGCGAACTAGCCTTCCTGAACCCCGAAATCACTATCAGGCTCAAGGACAAACGCGACGGGAATGAGGAAGAGTTCCACTACAACGGCGGCATCGTTGAGTTTGTACACTACATAGACGGGACAAGGAAGACTCTTGCGAAAGAGCCCATTTTCATTACTGGAGAGAGGGAAGGCGTGGCGGTCGAGGTGGCGTTTGAATACTGCGACGATTACCGCGAAAACCTGTTCTCGTATGTCAACGACATCAACACCGTCGAGGGAGGCACTCACGTCAGCGGTTTCAGGAGCGCGCTTACGAGGACGCTGAAGTCGTACGCGGACAAGAACAACCTTGTCAAGTCGGACAAGATAAACCTGACCGGAGACGATTTCAGGGAGGGCCTGACGGTCGTCATCAGCGCGAAGGTGCCTGAACCGCAGTTCGAAGGACAGACGAAAACGAAGCTCGGCAACGGAGAGGTTGAAAGCATAGTCCAGACCGTAGTCAACGACAGGCTCGGCCAGTATCTCGAGGAGAATCCCGGGATCGCGAAGAAGATTGTTGAACGAGCAGTGAACTCCGCAGAGGCGCGGGAGGCAGCGCGCAAGGCGAGGGAAATCGTCAGGCGGAAGAACGCGCTCGAGTCGTCAAACCTGCCCGGCAAGCTTGCCGATTGTTCCATAAACGACCCCGAGCATTGCGAGATATTCATCGTCGAGGGAGACTCTGCGGGTGGCTCTGCCAAGCAGGGCAGAGACCGGCAGTTTCAGGCGATCCTCCCCCTGAAGGGAAAAATACTCAACGTAGAAAAGGCAAGGATCAACAAGATACTGGAGAACGACGAGATACGCGCGATCGTCCAGGCAATCGGCGCAGGTATCGGGGACGGCGACGAGTTCGACGCATCGAAGGCGAGATATGGAAAGGTGATCCTCATGGCCGATGCCGACGTCGACGGCAGCCACATCAGAACACTTCTCCTTACTTTCTTTTTCAGGTATATGAAGGAACTCGTGGAGCTCGGTAAAGTCTACATCGCACAGCCGCCGCTCTTCAAGGTGAAGAGGGGAAAGAACGAGCAGTACGCTTACAGCGAGGAAGAGCGGGACGAGCTGATCAAGGAGTTGAAAAAAGGAAGCGAGGGCGAAGTCCTCGTGTCCAGGTTCAAAGGTCTGGGCGAGATGAATCCGGAACAGCTGTGGGAAACGACCATGGATCCAACGAAGCGCACCCTTCTACAGGTCAGCATCGAAAGCGCCGCGGACGCCGACAGGACGTTTTCGATCCTCATGGGTGAAGATGTAGATCCGAGAAAGAAATTCATCGAAAAGAATGCCAAATACGTGAGAAACCTTGACGTATAAGAATTACCGGGTAGTGCTGGCGACGCTCCTCATAATGAGTACGGCGGCGTTTGCACAGACGAGCCGATACCGGATAGAGAAGAACGGCCTTTACGGTTATATCGACTCGACAGGCAGAATTATTGTTCAGCCTACACTGAAAACAGTCCGTGATTTCTCCGAGGGCCTTTCTCGCAACGAAAAATGGGTTGTCTTTCTCGGATCCCACTGGGGATTTGTCGACACAACAGGCCGCGAAGTAATTTCATGCCAGTATACGGAGGAAGGCGACTTTCATGACGGGAGGGCGTGGGTGCTGAAACGCAGGGCACTATTTCCCTTCCTGTCGCCGGACAGGTACGGATACATCGACAAGTCCGGCAGGATGGTAATTTCGGAGAAATATGAGGTTGCGGGAGATTTTTCCGAAGGACTGGCCAATGTCGGCATCGGCGGCAAGTATGGTTATATCGACACCACGGGCAAGCTGGTGATCAGCCCTGAGTTTGAAAGAACCGGATTCTTCTCTGAAGGTGTTGCGCCGGTCGAGAAGGACGGGAAGTGGGGATATATTGATGCCGAAGGCAGGACTGTGATTCCCATGCATTACGAGAACGCTCACAGTTTCTTCGACGGGATGGCGCTTGTAAACGACGGGGGGAAGTGGAAGTTCATCACGAAAACCGGGACGGTAGCATTCGGCGCCGATTTCACAGATGCAAAACATTTCAGTGAAGGTCTTGCTCCAGTTGAAATCAACGGGTTATGGGGATTCGTGAATAAAACCGGATCGTTGGTGATTGAACCGCAGTTTACCGGTGCGGCCCCTTTCTGGCACGGCCTTGCGAAAGTCACGTTTGGCGGAGGAGCCGGATATATAAACCACAGCGGGAAATTCGTATGGAAGTCCGCGGAATAAATTTGTACCATTTGCAAAAACAACAGGAAACAGCATGTCTTTGAACGAAAAATTAGTACCGGTCGATATTGAAGACGAGATAAAAGGCTCATACATAGATTACGCGATGTCCGTTATCGTGGCACGCGCACTTCCGGATGTCCGCGACGGGCTGAAGCCGGTACACAGAAGGGTTCTCTTCGGAATGTCCGATCTGGGACTCGACTACAACAAGCCGTATAAGAAAAGCGCCAGGATTGTCGGAGAGGTGCTCGGCAAGTACCACCCGCACGGAGATTCTGCCGTCTACGACACGCTCGTCAGGATGGCTCAGGATTTTTCAATGCGGTATCCGCTCGTCGACGGCCAGGGAAACTTCGGCTCGATAGACGGGGACTCAGCCGCGGCAATGCGTTACACGGAAGCGAGACTCTCCAGGATCGCGGGAGAGATGCTCCGCGACATCGAGAAGAACACGGTGGATTTCACGGCAAACTTCGACGAGTCTCTGAAGGAGCCGCTTGTCCTTCCTGCTCTCGTACCGAACCTCCTCGTCAACGGAGCGAGCGGCATCGCGGTCGGTATGGCGACCAACATCCCGCCCCACAATCTGAGCGATACCGTCGATGCGATAGCGAACCTGATCAGAAACCCGGACATGCCGATCGACAAGTTGATAAAGGTTTTGAAAGCGCCGGATTTTCCGACCGGCGGCATCATATTCGGCTATGAGGGCGTAAGGGAAGCGTATAAGACCGGGCGGGGAAGAATTGTATTAAGGGCGAAAGCCAACATCGAGACCATGAAGAACGGCCGCGTAAACATCGTGGTTACCGAGGTGCCTTACCAGGTCAACAAATCCAATCTGATCGAGAAGATAGCCGACCTTGTACGGGAGAAGAAAATTGAAGATATATCCGACATCCGTGACGAGTCCGACAGGGACGGCATACGCGTAGTCATCGAGCTGAAGCGCGACGCCGAACCGCAGGTGGTCCTGAACAACCTTTACAAGCATACGCAGATGCAAACTACGTTCGGCGTTATAATGCTTGCCCTGGTAGAGGGCGTGCCGAAGGTGCTCAACCTGAAGGAAGTGATGGAGCACTTCATAAACCACCGGCATGAAGTAGTAGTCAGGCGAACGAAGTTCGATCTCGATGCGGCGGAGAAGCGTGCGCACATACTCGAAGGGTACAAGATCGCGCTCGACAATATCGACGAAGTGGTGCAGATCATCAAGAAGTCAAGGGACCCGGAAACTGCAAAGACAGCTTTGATGAAGAGGTTTAAGCTTAGTGAGATCCAGGCCAAGGCCATTCTTGCCCTCACGCTGCAGAGACTCACCGGCCTCGAAAGGAAGAAGATCGAAGACGAGTACCGTGAGACGATAAAGCTCATCGAAAAACTGCGGGCGATACTTGCCAGCAAGGCGATGAGGATGGATATAATCCGCGACGAGCTGCTCGAGCTCAAGAAGATCTACGGCGACGAGAGACGCACGGAGATCGTGGAGAAGGCCTCGGAGTTCAGCATCGAGGATATGATCGCCGAGGAGGACGTCGTCATCACAATTACGCATAACGGCTTCATAAAGCGTTATCCGGTAAGCGGTTACAGGCGCCAGAGCCGCGGCGGCAAGGGGATCACCGCACAATCCACCCGCGAGGACGATTTCGTGGAGCACATGTTCATCGCTTCGACGCACCAGTATATACTCTTCTTCTCCGACAAGGGAAGGGCATACTGGCTCAAGGTGCATGAAGTGCCGGAAGGCGGCCGGGTATCTCGGGGAAGGTCCATCGTGAACCTCATCGGCAAAATGCCCGACGAAGATATCACGGCATTCCTGCCGGTCAAGGATTTCAACGAAGACTTCTACGTCACAATGGTGACGAAGCGGGGCCACGTCAAGAAAGTGTCCCTGAGCGAGTTCTCCAACCCGAGGAAGGTTGGAATCATTGCGATAGGTCTCGACAAGGGGGACCGCCTCATCGACGGATGGTTGACGAACGGCAAGCAGGATATAATAATCGGCAGCAAGAACGGTCTTGCCCTGAGGTTCAACGAGAAAGACGTCCGGCCGATGGGCCGAAGTGCCCGCGGCGTGAAGGGAATGAACCTTTCGAAGGGCGACGAAGTGATCGGAATGATTACCGTCGGAAGGCCCGGAGCGAGCGTCCTCGTGGTGACCGACAAGGGATTCGGCAAGCGAAGCGAAGTCAACGAGTACTCTCTCAGAAGGCGAGGCGGAAAGGGATTGATCACGGTGAAAACCGGCGACAAGAACGGAAAACTTCTGTCGATCAAGGAGGTCATCGACAACGATGATATTATGATCGTGACCACGAAGGGTTTCCTGATTCGTCAGCACGTGAAAGATATCCGCCTCGCCGGACGGAACACTCAGGGTGTAAGGTTGATTCGCCTGCAGGGAACCGACATGATCGCGGCTGTCGCGCGCGTGCTTGCGGAAGACGACGGCGGGTCGAACGGAAACGGCTCCAACGGAGAGCAGGGAAAACTGTTCGAAGAAGAGGAGTAACCGGCAATTACCGGCCCGCATCCGGTCCGGGAAATGTGATCTATGCTAATCAAGGGCGATGTGCCGACACACCGCCCTTTCGTTTGTCTCGACTTAACTATGCTTCCGAAACCTCCGTCGCCTTCTGAGTCGCTGCTCCTGCACCCGCAACCAGGTCCGACTCCCGGAGTCTCATCGCAACGAACAGGCTGACGAAGACAAGCACGACCATCACGATGAGAGACGGGGTCATGGAGCCGTTCGATGTCCTGAACAGATCCATCCCGAAGATGAAGGCTATTCCCGAGATCTGCCCCATGAGTAGGAGCAATCCGTTCGAAGTCCCTTCGGGCGTGGGTCTTGCGATTTCCGCTCCGTACTGGAAGCCGATCGGTCCGCAGCTCAGAAGGAAAAAACCGAGCGCGAAACACGAAGTGTACAAGAGGCCGGTGCTGTGAGCGTAGGTAATTCCTATCAGTCCTGGTATCGTTCCGGCAAGCCCCAGCAGGATAAACGGAACCCGTTTCCTGTACTTGTCCGACATAGTCGGAAGAATGAGCGCGCCGACGATCCCTCCGACAATCATAAGACCGCCCGCAGTGCCGGCCTGTGTGGCGGTAAATCCGCGTGGCGCGATGATATCTTCGATCCATGTTGTGACGCTGTTGAACACCCCCAGCCCGATGAAGAATATCAGCATGAGAAGGAGGAAGTTCTTGTTTCGAAGTACCTGTTTCATTCCGTCGAACATAAGTGCGCGCTCCTCGAGCTCGGACGGCCCGGGAGGCGTTGCCGGGTGCTCACGGGCAAACAGCACGAAGAGTACGGCAACGACCAGCGCTCCTATACCGTAGTAAAGGAGCATAGTGGAGAAGCCCGAGCTCAACGTGAGATCAGGAGTCACGGCGAGCCCGGCGAGAATGCCGAGGTACATGGCAAGCGACCCGAGACCGGAAGCGGTCGCACGTTCCTCGATCGGGAACCACCGTGCAGCAACCTTCGTGAGAGCGTTGAGAATGAAAGGCTGTCCCACAGCCGTGCCGATCTGGGCGATCATCACGAGCGTGAAGTTGTCGGCCACGAGCCCGCGCATCAATCCGAAAATACCGGTGAGTCCCGCGCCGATTCCGACGGCGATGCGAAAACCGTAAGTGTCTATAACCCATGATGCCGGTATCGAGAATACAAGGAAGGCTATCATGAAGCTCATCGACAGGAGCCCGATGTCCAGCTGGGAAACGTGGTAGTACGCGGCGGCTGCATCCGTGACCGGCGCGAACGTGATCCAGATCAGCTGGTTCAGCGCTGCTACCAGCATGAAGACTACAAGAATAAACCATCTGTAGTTATAGACCTTGAATCTGGGTTGATCCATTGTGAAAGCATCTCCTTTGAGTTTTGGCGGGTTGGTTTTTCGGTGCGGTTGGTACTGCCCTGCGACGGCACACGCGGGAGCATTCAGTCCGCTGTCGAGAATTTGTGGAATACATTGCACAGGCACGAATTTGGCTGATAGCAGGGCTCCTTATGTTGCCGATGCCTGAGGAAACGGCTCGAACAATTCCACCGGATTACCGGACGGGTCGTCGACCAGTATCTGCTTGCCACCCACGCCGGTGACAATCTCGTTTCTAAATCTGGCTCCAGCCTTTCGCAGGCGATCGACCTCGGCGGATATGTCGTTTACCTCTATCGAGAACCTGTTCCATCCGCCCGGTTCCGGCCTGCGCCCGTCAGGCATCGATTGGCCTCCCCCGGCCTGGTTCGAAGGCGCACTGAGTACAAGCCGGAGATCGTTCCTGGAAAGCATTGCGAATGTGGGAGCCGGATGCATCATCAGCGAGAAACCGAGCTGAG
>JBJKPN010000067.1:0-13942 GCA_046706365.1 Candidatus Kryptoniota bacterium
ACCTTGAATTTGATCGGCTCGTGATAGCTCATCTTATTCATTTCGATTGCCATCCGGATTTCGTCGACCGACGAGTAGTATTTCGGCGTTTCCTGGACCGCCTTGCGAATCTTGGTCAGATAGTACAGGCCCAGAACCATGTCCTGCGTCGGGTGGACAATCGGTTTCCCGTGAGCGGGAGAAAGAAGGTTGTGGCTCGAAAGCATCAGTATCCGCGCCTCGAGCTGTGCCTCATATGAAAGCGGGACGTGAACCGCCATCTGGTCGCCGTCGAAATCCGCGTTGAATGCGGTGCAAACCAGCGGATGGAGCTTAATGGCCTTTGAGTCCACGAGAACCGGCTGGAACGCCTGGATTCCCAGCCTGTGCAGTGTCGGGGCACGGTTCAACATTACCGGGTTACCGTCCACTATCGAAGGCAGAACCTCCCAGACTTCTTTTACCTTTCTGTCGACGAGCCTTCTGGCCGTCTTAGCGGTCTTCGCTTCACCGCGCTCAAGAAGCTTCCTGATAATCATCGGCTTGAAGAGTTCGACCGCCATGTCCTTGGGAAGACCGCACTGGTGGAGCTTCAACTCCGGTCCGACAACTATGACAGAACGGCCGCTGTAATCCACACGCTTTCCCAACAGGTTCTGTCTGAATCTTCCCTGTTTTCCCTTGAGGACGTCGGATAAAGATTTGAGCGCACGCTGGCTGTCCGAGTTGACGGCACTGATGCGGCGGCTGTTGTCGAGCAGAGCATCGACCGCCTCCTGTAGCATGCGCTTCTCGTTCCGGAGAATTACTTCCGGCGCCTTGATATCGATAAGTCTCTTGAGGCGGTTGTTGCGGATTATAACTCTGCGGTAGAGATCATTGAGATCGCTCGTTGCAAACCTTCCGCCTTCGAGCGGCACGAGAGGACGAAGTTCCGGCGGAATAACCGGAATCACCTCGAGCACCATCCACTCAGGCTTGTTGATGAACTCGTCGCCTTCCCTGTTGCGGAACGCTTCCGCAACCTTCAAGCGTTTGAGGACATCTATTCTCTTCTGTTCCGACCTTTCGGTGCGCGCCGAGACACGGAGACTTTCGCTCAGAGAGTCGACATCGACTCTCTTCAACATTTCCTTCACGGCCTCGCCGCCGATCTTCACTATTATCTTCCGTCCGTCGGTATCGTCCAGTTCGCTGTTGTGCGGGAACTTCTCCTGAAGATCGTAGAACTCCTCTTCCGTAAGGAGCTGCTTTTCCTTCAGTTCTGTGGCGGCTCCGGCCTGAACGACAACATAAGCCTCGTAATAAACAATCTTTTCGAGTTCCTTCGTAGACATTCCCAGAAGGTTGCCGATCTTGCTCGGAAGTGAGCGGAGATACCAGATATGGACGACCGGAGTTGCCAATGTAATGTGTCCCATTCGTTCACGGCGGACGCTCTTCTGAGTGACTTCCACTCCGCATCTATCACACACTATTCCCTTGTAACGAATCTTCTTGTACTTTCCGCAATGGCACTCCCAATCCCTTACCGGGCCGAATATCTTCTCGCAGAAGAGGCCGTCTTTCTCTGGCCGATAAGAGCGGTAATTTATTGTCTCCGGCTTCGTGACTTCACCGTGAGATCTGTCGATTATGGAATCAGGAGACGCAAGGCTCACGCGAATCGCTGTCACGACTTTGCGCGTCTGCTGTAAATCGCGGCGAAACTCTACGTTAGGCATTTAGAAAACCTCCAATTTTTGTTGCAGCGTTCATCACGTTTCCTCTATTTCAATTCTTCGCTGCGTGCATATTCACCATCGTGCATAACCTTAACTTCAAGACCTAGTCCCTGTAGCTCACGTACAAGAACGCTGAATGCTTCCGGAATTCCCGGCTCGGGCGTGTTCTCTCCCTTTACGAGGGACTCGAACAGCTTGGAACGGCCCGGGACATCATCGCTCTTCACCGTCAGCATCTCCTGCAATACGTGAGACGCACCGTAGGCTTCGAGCGCCCAGACTTCCATTTCTCCGAACCGTTGTCCGCCGAACTGCGCTTTCCCTCCGAGAGGCTGCTGTGTAATCAGCGAATACTGCCCGGTGGAACGCGCGTGAATCTTATCCTCAACAAGGTGATCCAGCTTCATCATATACATAACCCCAACTGTCACCTCATTCTTGAACATCTCTCCTGTCTTACCGTCGCAGAGAGGGGTCTTCGATGTTTCGTTCAATCCGGCCTTGCGAAGCTCACCCTGCACTTCCTCCCACGTCGCTCCGTCGAAAATTGGGGAAGCGAACTTGACACCGAGTTTCTTCGCGGCCCAACCCAAAGCGGTCTCGTAAAGCTGACCGATATTCATACGGGAGGGAACGCCGAGCGGATTCAGAACCATCTCAACCGGAGTACCGTCGGGGAGAAACGGCATATCTTCTCTCGGAACCACAATCGAAACGACACCCTTGTTTCCATGCCGTCCGGCCATTTTATCGCCGACCTGGAGCTTGCGCTTGGAGGCGACGTAAACTTTGGCAAGCTGCACAATTCCCGGCGGGAGTTCATCCCCGGTTATTGCTTTGTTTCTCTCACGGCGGGCTTCTTCCTCTAAATCAAGTATCCGCACGTGATAATTTCGGTAAATCTGCTCGATTAACTTGTTCTTCCTCGAGTTCTCCACCCACGGTTCGCTGAAGTCAAGTTTGTCGAGATCATCGAACTTCTGAAAGATTTCACGTCTTAAGGCCGTGCCGCTTCTGATTGCGACGGACCCGTCCTTGGCGCGAATGCCTGTCGAGACCTCATCTTCAAGAAGGTTTGCCAGCTTGTCGATGAGTTTTTCCTGCACTTCCGCCTTCGCGGCCTTCAGCCATTTCTCGATTTCCTCAAGTCTCTTCTTCTCTTCTTTCTTGGACTCCGCATCCTTCTTCTTCCTCGAGAAGAGTTTCGTATCGATGACTACACCGCGCATTCCCGGAGGCGCTTTCAGGGACGCATCCTTTACATCGCCGGCCTTGTCTCCGAAAATGGCCCGCAGGAGTTTCTCCTCCGGAGTTACGTCGGTTTCGCCCTTCGGCGTTATCTTGCCGACGAGGATGTCGTTCTCCATAATTTCTGCGCCGACTCTGATTATGCCGTTGTCGTCCAGGTCCTTCGTCATCTCCTCGGATACGTTCGGGATGTCGCGCGTCAGCTCCTCTTCGCCGCGTTTCGTATCCCTGACACTGGTCTCAAGCGATTGAATGTGGAGCGAAGTGAATGCATCGTTGGCAACGAGCTCTTCACTTACTATCACAGCGTCCTCAAAATTGTAACCATGCCAGGGCATGAATGCCACCATGACATTTCTGCCCAGCGCGAGCTCGCCCTGCTGTGTCGAGCACCCGTCGGCGAGCACCTCACCTTTCTTGAAGCGCTGGCCCACCTTGACGAGCGGCTTCTGGTTGACCGTCGTATCCTGATTAGTCCTGAAGAACTTGCGGAGCCTGTATTCGGCCGTCCTCAGGTCTTCAAAACTGGAGATTACCTCGTCGGATCTTTCATTGATGTCGTATTTCACGACCAGCCGGCTTCCGTCGGCGTACTGAACAATTCCGTCGTGCTCGGCAATGACGAGTGTTCTCGAATCCGCGGCGACTTTTCCCTCGAGACCCGTCCCTACGACAGGAGCCTCGCTGTTGATCAATGGCACAGCCTGGCGCTGCATGTTCGCGCCCATCAACGCGCGGTTCGCGTCGTCATGCTCCAGGAACGGAATCAGCGCCGCAGCCGGGCTGACGATCTGATTGGTGGCGATATCCATGAAGTGAATTTCCGACGGCTTCTCCAGGATGAAATCTCCATGGAACCTCGCGCGGACACGGTCCGTGGTTATCCTTCCCTTTTCGTCGACCGGCGTATTGGCCTGTGCGATCTTGTACTCGTCTTCCTGCGCCGCGCTTAGGAACACGATTTCATCAGATGCAACGCCATTCACGACCTTAAAATAAGGCGTCTCGATGAAGCCGAAATCGTTGACTCTTCCGTGCACGGCGAGTGAGGAGATCAAACCGATATTCGGACCTTCGGGAGTCTCAATCGGGCAGAGGCGGCCGTAGTGCGTATAGTGCACGTCACGCACTTCGAACCCTGCACGCTCTCTCGTGAGACCGCCCGGTCCGAGGGCGCTCATCCTGCGCTTGTGGGTCATCTCGGCAAGCGGATTTGTCTGATCCATAAACTGTGACAGCTGACTCGTCCCGAAAAATGAATTCAGAACGGTAGTGATCACGCGGGCATTTACAAGTCCCTGCGGGGTAAAATTTTCCTCGTCATGAATGTTCATCCGCTCTTTTACGTTCCGAACCATTCTTGTGAGTGCGAGGTTGAACTGCGATTCGAGCTGCTCGCCGACGGTCTTCACGCGCCTGTTACCCAGGTGGTCAATATCATCGATCTGGCCTTCTTCACGCCGAAGCTTCAGCATGTAATCGATAATGGCGACGATGTCATCTTTGGTGAGAATGGTAGTGGTGGTCGGGATTTCCAGCGTCAACTTGGCGTTCATCCTGTAACGTCCGACGTTTCCGAGATCGTAACGCTTCTCGCTGAAGAACATCTTCTCCAGCAGGCCCCTGGCCGTCTCGGCATCCTGAGCTTCCACCGATCGGAGTTCCTCATAAATCTTCTTTAGTGCCCCTTCACTCGAGCTTGTCGAATCCTGTCTGATCGTGTTGAACAGAATCGGGTCATCGCCTTTTCTCGTTGCCCTCAGCAAACGGATCTTCTTAACGTTCGAGTTCTGGATGAGCTCGATATATTCTTCGGTGATCTTCAGCTCTTCAAGCGACGCACCGTTGGTGTCGATAATAATCTCGCCGGTCTTGGTGTCGACAACGTCGCTCACAAGCCTTCTACCGATGAGCGTGGTCACGTCGGTTTTGCCGAGGTTTATCTCCTCGACTTGGTTGAAAAGCTGAAGTATATCTTCGTCTTTCTCATAGCCCAGCGCACGGAGGAGCGTCGTTGCGTAGAACTTCTTCTTGCGGTCTATGTAGACCCAAAGGACGTTGTTAATGTCGGTTGTAAACTCCAGCCAGGCCCCTCTCATCGGAATCACGCGGGAGCTCCATATCCTGGCACCGTTCGGATGCTCGGTTTCGACGAAGAAGACGCCGGGCGAACGGTGAAGCTGGCTGACCACAACGCGTTCTGCGCCGTTAATAATGAATGTCGCGCGGTCCGTCATGTAAGGAATAGAACCGAGATAGACTTCCTGCTCCTTCGCTTCCATGAAGCCCTCTTTGCCGGGGTCTGGATCCTTACTGGCCAGTCTCAACTTGGCTTTGAGGGTAACAGAGTATGTCAGCCCCTTTTCGATGCATTCGTCAACCCCGTAACGCGGCTTTTCGATGCTGTACTCGACAAAGTCGAGAGCAAAATGCTCTTTGTTGTCGTAGATCGGGAAATTCACCTGGAAAACGCCCTGAAGTCCGGTCGCCTTTCTCTTCTTTGCCGTCAGATCTTCCTGGAGGAATTTCTTGAAGGACTGGATCTGGACGTCTAGTAAATCCGGGTAATCAACCTTTTGTGGAATCTTAGCGAAGCTTATGCGTACCGGGTCCTGCCCATTGGAATTGACATTCTTCAACGTAGTCATGCTCCTTTAGTAGATATTTTTTCCGAGAGAGAATTGATCACAGACATACCTGTCGGCCGCGGCAGCTGAATTACGAGTGCGCGGCGAGAACCGTATAAAGACAGGTAATCCGCTCCCGGAGCGGATTACCGACATAGCCCTTCTCACTATAAGGGAAACGCTCAAAAGCCTGCAAAAGTTCAGTTACTTAAGCTCGACCGTTGCGCCAGCCTCTTCCAGTTCTTTCTTCAGTTTCTCGGCGTCCGCCTTGGAGAGGGCTTCCTTAACAACTTTGGGAGCGCCATCGACAAGGTCTTTGGCTTCTTTCAATCCGAGGCCAGTTGCAGCCCGGACGACCTTAATGACGTTAATCTTCTGAGTGCCCACTCCGACCAGATTAACATCAAATTCAGTCTTTTCCTCGACTGCAGCCGCCGCACCGGCCCCTGCTCCGGCCATGGCCCCGGCTACGACAATGGGTGCCGCCGCCGTAACGCCGAATTTGTCTTCGAGTGCTTTCTTAAGTTCGGATGCTTCTAAGAGCGTAAGCTTGCTTATCTTTTCGACTAATTCTTGAACTACTTCCGACATTTTATGTTTCTCCTTTTAAAATTCTTATTACGATCTACGAGGCTTGGGCCGGGAGTTTCTTCTCGACGGCATCAAGCACCGAAACAAGGTCCCTCATCACAGCCGAGACCGAACCCGCTATGCCGGAAATCGGCGACTGCAGACTTCCGAGAATAGCTGCGATCATCTCAGGCTTCGAAGGCATAGATGCAAATTCAGCGAGCCGATTCCCTTCGAACACTTGATTGTCGATGACAAATGCTTTCGTCGAAGGTTTCTGGATTTTGTCGAAAAATTTCTTCAGGACCTTTGCGGGCGCTATGGGATCATCGACGCCGAAAGCTATCCCGGTCTGTCCGACCAGATACTGGTAACTCCTGTCATCGGCAGACAGAGATTGCATAGCTTTCTTTACGAGCGTGTTCTTGACAACCCGGTATTTCACGCCGCTCTTCTGGAATTCGCGCCGCAATTCATTGCTCTCTGCGACCGTCATTCCAACGAAGTCCGTGAAGAAAAGGCTCGATGAATTGGACACCAGCTCCGCAACTTCTGCGACGGCTTGTTCCTTTTCATTCCTTTTCATCTTTTCCTCAGGTATTTGAACTTACTTGTACATTTCCCGAAGTAGAAGCCTTCGGGGGAGCTTAGAAGCATTCAGTGCGTAAACTTAGTGTATGCCCGAAGCGAGCGACTTGTCTATTCTGACCGCCGGTCCCATCGTCGAAGATACGGACACATTCCTTATGTACTGTCCCTTGGACGATGACGGCTTCAGGCGATTTATGGCGCCGAGGAAAGCTGTAACATTTTCAATCAGCTTCTCTTTGTCAAACGACGCTTTACCAACAATGGAATGAAGGTTGCCCGACTTATCCACTCTGAATTCGATCTTTCCTGCCTTGATTTCCTTGACCGCCTTGCCCACATCCGCAGTTACGGTCCCGCTCTTGGGATTAGGCATCAGACCTTTCGGGCCGAGGACTTTTCCTAACCTTCCGACTTCAGCCATGACGTCGGGAGTGGCGACGATAACATCCACGTCCGACCAGCCCTCCTGGATCTTCTTAATATAGTCGTCGAATCCGACGTGGTCGGCTCCGCTTGCTTTGGCTTCGTCCTGCCTTTGCACCTGTTTGGCAAGGACGAGGACCCGGACGGCCTTTCCAATCCCGTGCGGCAGGGAAACCGTTCCCCGGACGGCCTGATCGGCATGACGCGGGTCAACACCCAGGCGAACGGCAATATCCACCGTCTCATCGAATTTCGCCTTCGCAGTTTCCTTGACCTTTGCTATGGCTTCCTCGATAGTGAGTTCCTTGTTCCTGTCGACCAATTTTGCCGCTTCTGTTAATCGTTTGCTTCGTTTCATTTTCGTAAACTCTTTTTGTTGTTATCCTTCGACTAAAATTCCCATGCTTCGCGCAGTTCCGGCCACCATGCTGACGGCCGCCTCGACATCGGTCGTGTTGAGATCCGGCATTTTCAATTCAGCAATCTTCTTGACCTGCTCACGAGTCACCTTAGCAACCTTGTTGCGGTTCGGTTCACCGGACCCCTTCTCGATTTTCGCCTCTCTGACAAGGAGAACGGAAGCCGGAGGCGTCTTCGTAATGAAAGTGAAAGATTTGTCCGAAAACACCGTAATCACGACAGGTATGATAAGTCCCTGTTTCTCCTGTGTCCGGGCGTTGAACTGCTTGCAAAACTCCATAATGTTCACGCCCTTTTGCCCTAAGGCAGGACCGACCGGCGGGGCCGGGGTTGCCTGTCCGGCGGGTATCTGCAACTTTACAAATCCTGCAATCTTCTTAGCCATTGTTCACCAATTATCTTTCTAATTCTACTTCTGTAAAACTCAATTCGACGGGAGTGGGACGACCGAAAATCGTGACCGTCACTTTTAATTTCATCCTGTCTTGGTTCACTTCTGAAACTTCACCTTTGAACGTGGAGAAGGGGCCGCTGATAACCTTTACTTTGTCATTTACCTTGAAAGGAACTTCCATGACCTGTCGTTCCTCGTGCTCGTCTATTCTCCCTTTGAGTCTAACGACTTCGTCGGGGCGAAGAGGGCTCGGGTCCCCTTTGGGTCCCACGAAGCTGATTATCGACGGCACGCTCAGGATAAACGCCTTGATCCTGTCGTCCATCTCGGTCTCGATCATCACATAGCCGGGCATGAAATTGCGTGTCTTCACTCTCTTCTTTCCCGTCTCGCTGATGGTCGGAACTTTTTCCGTAGGGATGACGATCTCGCCGAACCTCTCTTTAAGTTCCGAATCCTTGAGCTGGCTCTCGAGATATGCAACGGCCTTGCTCTCTTGTCCTGAATAAGTTCTTACTACGTACCACCTCTTTGTGGTAACCTTCTCTTCGCTCATAAAATTGCTCTTAGCGCAACATTAACAATAGTATCGACCGCATAGACAAAAACAGCCATTATCAATGTGGCAACAAGAACTACCGCTGTAAAATCCTTCAACTCGTCCTTCGTCGGCCAGGTAACCTTTTTCATCTCCTTGACGACATCTTCGAAAAACCCGATTATTTTCTCTCTCATTTTTCATCCCTCGTTGTGCACGTCAGGAGGGACTCGAACCCCCAACCTGCGGTTTTGGAGACCGCTGCTCTGCCAATTGAGCTACTGACGTATTTATCATTCACGACAATCATTCGCGGACCGTAAGTCATGGAACCATGAACCGGATTCGTTATCTGGTCTCCTTGTGGGGAGTATGCTTGTTGCAGTTGTTGCAGTACTTCTTGTATTCAACTCTACCCGTTTGCTTTCTCTTATTCTTGGTCGTGGTATAATTGCGATGTTTGCAGACGGTGCACTCTAACGTAATTATGTCTCTCATGATCTTTCCTTAATTTTGCTTCACCATCCTGAACTTGTCAGGCAAAAACAGCGAGCTGACGACGGGACTTGAACCCGTGACCTACGCCTTACCAAGGCGTTGCTCTACCAGCTGAGCTACGTCAGCGGTCACAATTCAAAAGGAACTATAACGTGCCCGTACAGTGCAATCCGACCGGTCGGAAGACAAGTGCGCACAGCCACGCCTTGAGAGCGGGAGACGGGACTCGAACCCGCGACCAACAGCTTGGAAGGCTGTGACTCTACCAACTGAGTTACTCCCGCGAAAAGGATCAACAATTTCAAGAGGCCGCTTCGGGAGAGTAGTTCGACCCGCGCCAGAAGCACCCAAACCATCCTTGCGGGAAACTTCTTTCACCAGGCTACTCACTCCTACGAGTACATCTACATCGCCCGCTCGAAACGACACAGGGCAAACAAGCTGTGGGCGGTGGGGGATTCGAACCCTCTAAGGCGTAAGCCAACGGATTTACAGTCCGCCCCGGCTCTCCAACTCCGGCGTCCGCCCAAATATAGAGAAACATGCCTGCGTACCAGCTTGCTCCATAACGCAGCTGAGCTGGCGAAGGGATTTGAACCCCCGACCTGCTGATTACAAGTCAGCTGCTCTACCAACTGAGCTACGCCAGCGATTTACATTTTGAGCTACTAAATTTAGCAAAAAATGCGAAAAAGTCAAGGTGAAAATGAATGCGCGAAAGCCTCCAAAAATCAACGGTTTAGGCGTCTGATTCACTCCTCTGTGCCTTCAATCCCTCCAATTTGGCTCGGTGTTTGTACTCCAACCTCACACGACCCTGCAGGCCAGTCACCAGCCAACCTTCACAAATCATCCGTGGCGGTCGAATCAATATTCAGTTCTGAACTTGAAGAACAATCCCGACGCCGCCGTGCCTGCCAGGCCGACAAGGCCGCCGACCAAAAATGCGATCGGTATCCCCCAAACGTCAGCGATGGCACCGAACAGAACGGGACCTAGAACCTGACCGAGGCTCAGCGAGGTTGTGAAGGCACCGGTCGTAGCACCCATCCCGTACATTCTCCCACGCTCCGTCCTTATGGCAATCGCGGACGCTCGGGAAACAGCACTGAAGACCCCCATGCCGACGGTAAGGATCACGTACATCATCATTGACTTGAAATCAGCGATGATGCACATCAGCAACGCACTTACAATACCGCCGATCAGAATGAAGTTCACTTTCTGTGATGGAAATCTATCGGCGATCACACCAAAAGGATACTGAATTATGGAACCGGAGATCATGTAGAGCGAAAGGACGACTCCCACTTCAGCGGGGTTCAAGGATGCCGCCTGAACTGCCAGCAGAGGGAAAAAAGTGTTGAACCCCCACCTGTAGAATCCGCGTGTCGTCATGTAGGTCATGATACCTATCATGGGCTTGTCCTTGAACACGGGCACGAGCGACTTCAACAGAGGAGCTTTTTTGCCGGTTTGCTTTTTCACGGCCGGGCTTTCCGGAACCAAAAACACTATCATGACGAGAGCGAGAAACGACAACCCGGCCATTACGTAGAAGGGCACGAGTATGTTGTAACGGTCGGTGAGGTATCCTCCGAAAATCGGGCCCATTGCCTGTCCCGCAAAGAAGGAGATGAAGAACAGATTCATGTATTTGCCCTCTTCACCCACCGGGGTCAGATCTCCGATGTAAGCTTGCGCTACCGGAGTTACCAGCACCGTCGAGAAGCCCTGGACTACTCTAATGACGGTCAGAGCGAGCGGGGATTTCGCCATGACAAATGACAACGAGACAAGAGTGAACAGAATCAGCCCGCATACTATCAGCATCTTCCTCCCGCGCTGGTCGGAGAACTGTCCCACGATAGGCGCGAATATGCTGCGCGAGAATGCGAAGCCGGCAAAAATAATCCCGATCTCGAGCCCAGTTGCTTTCAGGTCTTTCGCGTAAAGGGGGAGTATTGGGGCCACTATGCCGAGACTCAGCATACTGATAATTGTTGCAATGAACAGGCTTATGAAGATCTTTTTTTTCATTTCATTATCAAGCGAAAGAAATCATCGACGATCGTGCCGGTCGTGGAATCAACCATGCATTCCTATCCCGCCGCTCGCCGGAAAATCGGCTGAAGACAAATCACGAGCGAGAATCGATCCGCCCAAATTGCTCGATCTCTTCGAGAATTCGGAATGAAGAAGCTTGTCGGAAGGGAATTACGTTTTCCAGGTGAACCTGAGCAATCACCTTGAAGATCGGTGATCACTCCGAAAAGGCAAATCCTGTTTGTAGTCTGTCCCTCAACTCGGATCTCATATTAACTCAATGGATGTTCCGATTCCAGACTGAATACCTTTCAGCCGGGACATTCATCACCAAGCGGCCGGTGTGGTGAGAAGTCGAGCTTTCGTGTCACCGGCTCAACGTCGTTCTTTTCCATCCAATTTCCCTACATGAAGGAATGCAAAATCGGGGACGCAGAGTGTAAATTTTGCCGTCAGGCAGTCAAAATTTCCTAAAGGCCGTAATGAAAAGACGACACATACCTTGACACATTTCGCCTAACCCCTCTCTTTTCCTAAGCTTATGACTGGCGATGCATTCTGTCGAAGACGGCATAGAGTTGGAGGTAATCCTCGTGGAGAGATTCCGACGAGCTTGCACGTATTCCGAGCTCTCCCGGTTGCTTGAAAGCCGGGCCATTGATAGGGGTCTCACTCGCGGCGAGGCGAATTTCGCTGATGCCGTAAACATTGAGAGGAAGCACAAGAATCAATCATGGGTTCATCACAGACACTTCTGGTACTCGCGGCGCTGACGATATTCGGCATACTATCGATATCGGCAAACAAGAAAATGCTGGAGGCAAGCGACGTAGTTATGAATTCGGAAGCCACCATAACCGGGACTGCAATCGGACAGGCAGAGATAGAACAGATAGCGCTAAAGCGATTCGACCAAAATTTACCCCCTCCGTTGAGCACCGATTCGGTGGGCGTCCTGACAAGTCCCGCGGATCTCGGACCAGATCCGGGTGAAAACCCAGACAGTGCTTCAACATTCAACGACATCGACGATTACAATGGCTACATCGATTCCGTCTATACCCCGCGGTTCGGTTACTTCAAGAGAACGTGTTCGGTCTACTATGTAACTGCCACCGATCCCGATGCCAATGCCGAAACGCAGACATTCATAAAGAGAATTGACATCGAAGTCTATAACCCGTACATCCCCGCCCCGAACCACGAGCTGTTGCTTTCGAAGTTGATCTCATACAGGTACAAAGGGTAGAGGCAACAATGGGTGATTTGATAGACCTCATAAGTTCTACGCTCATAGCAGGAATGGTTCTCCTGTCGGTGCTCAAGGTGAACGCGACATTGACTTCCACGAATTCTAATACGAATGTCCAAGTCATAACGCAGGAAAACACAACGACTATCGCAAATACGATCGCATACGATTTCTACAAGATTGGCTACAAGGCGACACCTGCAATTATCTTCGCGGACACTTCCGCTATCACATTTCTGTCTCAGATAGACAACAACGGGATGGTGGACACCCTGCATTATTGGCTGGGCAGTGACGTGACAACTCCCGGTGTGAATCCCAACTGGCGTACACTCTATCGGGTGAAAGACAGCAATCCTCCGCGGGGAGCAAGTCTCGGTGTCACTTCGTTCAATCTCGCATACTATGACAGTACGGACACGGAGATACCGATTCCGTCAGGCGGCACAACCAGCCAGTCTGTTCTTTCAAGAATCAGGACGATTCACGTCGAAATTCTATTCGAAAGTGCCACCAAGATCGACTCCGGGTATGCGGAAACTTACTGGGAGCAATTCATAACTCCGAAGAATCTTGAATCCTTGATGTGATATGGAAGGGCTAATGTGATGGGTAAGGTTGCGATGCTTTCGGTTCTGACCTTGTTGTTCGTCCTGGGCATTGTTGGTTATTCACTGAACAGAAGAACCGGAGATGCGGTCAAGAATTATTCGGGTTACTATGATGAGGACGTGGCGAGAAACATCGCAACCAGCGCCGTCGAAATCTACATTCTGAATCTGAAGAACAGCCCGAACTTGCTCGGTACGTTTACGATACCCTCCATCATGGAAGGGTCAGCAACGGTCGACATAGTTCAGAAGATACCCGGAAATAAGGATACATTGTTGATGAGCAGTGTCGGCACCTACAACGGCGCCACGGACACGGTGCGAAATGAACTTTACGCCGTTCATGGACAGATCCCGCCTATCCTCGGAGCTGTCGGCATGTCGACAGGAAAGACGGCTACTATCAGCATAACGGGGAATGCACTCACGAGCGGCCAGGATATGAACCTGAACGGGACACCGGCTTCCCCGGCACATTCTGTTGCAGGGATAGCGATCAACCTCACCAACCCAAGCACGAATGTATCCATAAGCGCGTCAGCAAGCGTGAAGGGAAACGGTACCGTGAGCCCAGATACCGAAAGAGTTCCAACGCTTCCAGATTATACTGCATTCGCCAATGAGATGATCAGGCTTGCAAAGGTATATACAGGCCAGACTTTCAGCAGCAGCAGCACCCCTCTTGGAACGGATTCATCCCCGCAGATATCCTACATCACAGGAAACTCGATGATGACAGGAACATTTTCAGGTTCCGGAATACTGATAATAAACGGTGATTTGAAGATGTCGGGGCAGTTCACATTTCACGGACTTATCATAGCCTATGGCACCACGAACATCTCTATTCAGACCACGGGACAATCGGTCCTGTACGGCGCGATGGTGATTGCCGGGGATAACACTTCGTACTCGCAGGCAGGCAACTCTACCATTCAGTACAGCAGCCAGGCGCTTAACGAAGCGGCGGACCAGGTCATCGGAAAGTACCTTATCGCCGATTGGTGGGAATAACCGTCCA
>JBJKPN010000068.1:0-8279 GCA_046706365.1 Candidatus Kryptoniota bacterium
TGCTTCCGCTGTCGATCTCTGCCGCGGTTGTCAGCACGGCCAGTTTGCCGTCGTCAGTGGAAGCGGCGAGAAGCATGCCGTTCGACTCAAGGCCCATCAGCTTCGCCGGCGCGAGGTTCGCGACGATGATGACGCTCTTACCGACCAGGTCTTCGGGTTTGTAGTGCTTTGAGATCCCCGCGATTATCTGTCGCCTGGCGTCACCGACCTGCACCTCGATGCGCAGGAGTTTTTCGGATTTGGGGACTTTCTCGCAGCCGACTACCTTTGCCACGCGCAGGTCTACTTTCCGGAAGTCGTCTATGGAAATCTGCGATTTGATTGGTGCGGTGGAGGGCGCAGGCGCGGTCTTCTCCGTCTCCTCCCCGCTGGCGGTGTTTTTTATCTGCTCTTCGATTGTGGAATCCTCGATCTTCGTGAAAAGTATTTTAAGGTGGCCGATCTCTTTGCCGGTCTCGACTTTCATTTCAGCGGCGGAACCCCAACCAGCCTCCGAGGCGTTCCCCTCGAGACGCAGCATCTTCCAAATCTCTTCAGAGGTGAACGGAATTATCGGCGAGAGGACGATCGCCAGCGAGCGGGTCAGCTGGGCGCAAACATTGAGAGTAGTGGCGCACTGCTCCGGATTGTCCTTCCTCGTCTTCCACGGTTCGGAGTCGTTGAAATACTTGTTGGCGGCGCGGGCGAGCGACATAGCCTCTACGACGCCGTCGCGGAACTTGAAGGTTTCCAGAAGTGCAGCGATCTTTTTCGGGACCTCCTGCATCTGGCCGGCGGCCCACCTGTCGAGCTCATTCAGCTCCCCTCTCGCGGGAATCTTCCCGTTGTAATACCGCTGTATGAACTGGAGGGTCCTGTTGACGAAATTACCCAGGGTATCGGCAAGCTCGTTGTTGACGCGCGCCTGAAAGTCTTTCCAGTAGAAATCCGAATCGCGCGACTCCGGAAGATTCAAGGCAAGCGCGTATCGAAGCGTATCCGGCGGAAATATGTCTATGAAATCCTTAAGATCGATACCCCAGCCCCGGCTCTTGGAGAACTTCTTCCCCTCGAAATTCAGAAACTCGTTCGCGGGCACCGCATCCGGCAGTATGTACTTCGACTTTCCACCTTCATTCCACGCCATGAGAATCGCGGGAAATATCAGCGTATGAAAGACGATATTATCCTTGCCGATGAAAGCGATGTACCGGGTTCCTTCATCCTGCCAGTACTTCTTCCACAAATTCGGGTCACCCTTCTTCTGCGAAAGCTCCTTCGTGGATGAGATGTAGCCGAGCACGGCTTCAAACCAGACGTAGATGACCTTGTTCTCGTATCCCTGTAGCGGAACCGGGATTCCCCAGTGAAGGTCGCGCGTTATGGCGCGGTCCTCGAGCCCTTCTTTCAGCCAGCTGTCGACGTAGCTCCTGACATTCTCTTTCCATTTTTTCGAGTCGACGTATTTCTCGAGCTCCTTCTGGAAGCGGCCGAGGGGAAGGTACCAGTGTTTCGTCTCTTTGACGACGGGCGTTGTCCCGCATATCTTGCATCTCGGCTCGATGAGCTGGGTCTGTTCCAGCCACGTACCGCAGTTCTCGCATTGATCGCCGCGGGCATCTTTGTTCCCGCAGACGGGGCAGGTCCCCTCGACGTACCTGTCCGCGAGAAACATCCTGTCTTTCTCGCAGAAGAGCTGCTTTTCGCTCTTCTCGACGAGTATCTTCTGCCTGTAGAGCTCGAGAAAAAATTCCTGTCCGGTCTGGTGATGGATCGGGAGCGTCGTCCGCGAATAGTTGTCGAAGCTCATCCCGAATTTTTCGAAACTCTCCTTATTGACGGCATGGTACCGGTCGACTATCTGCTGAGGAGAGACTCCTTCCTTTTCCGCGGAGATCGTCACGGCGACGCCGTGTTCGTCGGAGCCACAGATGAAGACAACGTCTTCTCCCTTCAGTCGAAGGTAGCGGACATAAATATCGGCGGGGAGATATGCGCCTGCAAGGTGGCCCAGGTGGAGCGGTCCGTTGGCGTAAGGGAGGGCCGCGGTGACAAGGGTGCGTGTGAATTCAGATTTTTTTTGGGAAGTTTTTGACAATAGATCACCGTTGATGATTTTGCGCCTGCTCTTTTGCAGGCGAGCCCTGGTACTTCTTCAGCTCATTGAGAGTTATCTGCTCGACGACGTTGGAATTTCGATACTTCAGGTAAATCCGGTCGTTGAATATGTCGATCTTTTCTATGGTTCCTTCGCCCCTGGCCGTGACGACCTGGGAGTTGAGCGCCGGGAAGTGTTTCACATTGTCGAGATAGTTATGCATCTCGAAAAGAATGCAGCACTTGAGCCTCCCGCAGGCCCCGGCAAGCCGTGACGGGTTCAATGAAAGGCTTTGTACCCTGGCGTGGTCGAGATTGACCCGCTTGATTTGCGACATCCATGTGGTGCAGCATACTTCACGGCCGCATATTCCGAGACCGCCGATCTTCTTGGCCTCGTCTCTCGCTCCGATCTGACGGAGCTCGATTCTTGTCCTGTACACACTGGCAAGATCGCGGACGAGAGCCCTGAAGTCTACCCGGCTGTCGGCAGTGAAGAAGAAGGTAAGTCTCGCCCGGTCGAACTGATACTCCACCGCCGCAAGTTTCATGGCGAGACTGTGTTTCGCACATTTCTCGACAAACACGGAGGCGGCTTTTTCCTCGGTGTGCCGGTTCTCATCTTGCTGCTTGACATCGTGTTCGGAGGCAGCCCTTATGATTTTCCTCATCGGCTGGCCGACCAGGCCGCGCGACCGCCTTTTCTCCCGGACCACTTCGCCGGTGGCGGTCACCTTTCCGAAATCCGTTCCTCTTTCGGCCTCGACGATCACGCCTGTTCCGGCGTGAAGCTGCACGCCCGAATCGTTTGTATAGAAGGCGGAACGTCGCGCCTTGAAACTCACTTCAACTATATCGACCTCTGCCTCGACGTTGTCCAGGCCTGCGCCGACAGGCTGCGTACCGGTAGCGCAATTCGCGCAGCCTCCACAAGGTCCGGTGTACTCGGCCGAGGAAGAGGTCTCCACTTCCTCGACGGCAAATTCGAAATCTCTATCTTCCAGCCCTGCTAGGCCCTCAAAATCGCCGAAATCGTCAGACATTTTGAGCCTCTTTTGTCTTGTTTAGCAACCCGCTCAGGTTCAGTAACAAATTTACAAAAAGGAGGCCTAAATTCACATTGCCATTAAGCTGGCGCACGCTTTCGTCTATGCTGTTGGCCGCTTCCACAAGATGACCGGCATCGAAGCTTGCGGCCATTTTCTGGATAGTCTCCAGCTTGTCCTGGTTTATGACCTGCTCCTTCGTGCCGAAATGGACGACAGCCGCGTCGCGAAGCCATATCTGCAACATCTTCAAAAGTGTTTCAAGCCTCGGTATATCCCTGGATTCGAGTGCTTTCTTTGCCCGCGACGAAATCTGCGAATAGTTGCGAACGGCTACGTCACGCAACATATCCAGTGCCTCATCGCGGATTTCCATCGTATCGGTTTCCAGCAGTTCGACCGCCTTGCTGTATGAACCGGACGCAAGTCTGGCCTTGAGTTTCGCGTCGGCGGACGAAAGGGAGTGCCTTTTCAGCAGGGCACCCGCGACTTCATCTTCCGACAGGAGATCGAACCTAAGCGACTGGCATCTTGAAATGATCGTAGGCAGAAGAGCGCTCCGCCTGCTCGTGGTTAGTATAAATACCGTTCCCTGGTTAGGTTCCTCCAGAACTTTGAGAAGCGCGTTGGCGGATTCCGTTCCCACTTCATCCGCACCTGTCACTATGACGACCCGCCTGCCGTGCTGGTACAGCGAAAGCGAGTCTTCTCTGATCACTTCTCTAATACTGCTTATCTTAATCACCTGCGCGCGGGGGATGCTGATACGGTGGTATGGATCCTGAGCTTTCAGGGAAATTTCCTCCCGGATTCGCTTCATTGTCTTCTCGTCCAGCTTGTCCAGTGGACCATCGTCCTTCGTCTCATTGTCGCCGCGAGGCAGCGGGAAGACCAGGCGGATATTGGGGTGCTGAAGCACGCCGGCCTGCCTGCAAGACTGGCACTCATCGCACGGCTCGGTCCCGCCTTTCTCGCAGTTAAGTGTCTTTGCCAGTTCAATTGCCATCGCATCCTTGCCGACACCATCGGGTCCTTCAAACAGAAAGGCTCCCGGTATTTTCCCTGACGACAGGATTTGGCCGATGAGGCTCTTCACTCTTTTCTGTCCTATTACGCGATCCCAGCTCATCAGAAGGCCTGCAATATTCCGAAGTGTACCACCATTTCTCTCAGCAAATCCGTTCCGCTCTTTTCCCACATAAACCTGTGTCCCTGTGGCGCACCCGGATCATACAGCCTGAAACCGAAATCGACTCTCAGCGGCCCGAAGAAGGTGTTGTATCTCACCCCGAATCCGGTGGCGACCGCTATCGTCGGCTGAGTTATCTGCTTGTAGGAATTCCACAGGTTTCCGGCATCCACGAAGCATACGCCGCCGAAGTCGCCAACGAGATGGAACCTGTCCTCGAAGTTCGTCTCAATCAGCATGTTGCCGCCGTATTCCGGCGATGGCACCTCGCCAAGTTCGCGAGTACGCCAGCCGCGTATGCTTCCGGATCCGCCGGCGAAATACCTGTAGTTAAGCGGTATCGGACCGGTGGAGTCCTGCAGGAACGTACCGTATTCCTGCGCGTATCCGACTTTAGCTTTCATCGCAAGGACGTTAGGGTACGGCGGGCCGGTAAGCGAGTAGAACCACTTCCCCAGCATCGTGATCTTCCAGTACTGGGCGTACGGGAAGTCCGAATTCCTGAAGACAGAATGGATAAGGTTTGGCAGAACACCGCCTTCCTCGAGAGTAAGGAGGTTGAAGAAACCTCTGGTCGGCGAAAAGGGGTCGTTAGTCTTGTCCCTTTGAATAGTAAAGGATATTATGGAGTTGAACTGAGGCGTCTCCAGACCGGCCGGTACCTTTATAGCCTGGAGGGAATCGACCTTAGCGCGCTCTACGTCCCAATCGAGGTACGCGGTGGTGAACTGAGCGAGCCTGTCGCTGATGCGCACTTTGTTCCGCAACACCAGTTGCAGATAAGGCTTCTCCTTGTCGATCAGGTAAGAAACGCCCCACGTCAGGCTGGTCGCATTTGAAAAGAAGTACGGCTGGGTCAGTTGGGCCGTCGCGTCTATTCTCCCGACGGTAACCGTGTCGCTCAAGGCCTTCGAGCTGAAGGTAACCACCTGGAACGACTGGAGGAGCAGGCTGGTGTTAATGCTCAGGAGTCTTGCATCGCCGAGAAAGTCGCGATGGATGTAGCCGAGTCCGCCTCCGAAGTTGAAAGCGTTGTTTTCGTCGTCAACAAGGAGTTCAGGGGTAACTTCGTGCGTGGGTCTCGCCTTGAGTGTCAACCGACCCGGCAAAGAATCGATCGGCGGCGGAACAGCAGGTGTGTTGATTCTTGCAAACTCAAACATATTCAGGGAATAGAGCCGCTGTTCGCTTTCCGCCTTTTGCGCAACGCTGTAGATCTGACCCGGTTTGAACAACATCTCCCTTAGAACGATCTTGTTCTCGAACTTGGTCTTGCTGCTGTCTATCGGTATAATTGTCAGATCTCCCCATCTGTACTTCCTCCCGGAAGAGAAATAGAGATCGATTTCCGTCGGAACGGACGCGGCCGGCGTACCGAATGTGACGACGGAGCTGTCCTTCCTGGCGTAGGCGTAGCCGTTATCCTGGAGAAGGCTCAGGACCCGTTGTACTTCCCCATCCACCCCCTTGGCAGAATACCTTTCGCCTTTCTTGATCAACTGGCTGCTATAGATGAGAGATCGGAGATGACCTGTCAAATCGTGTATGCCGTGGTAGCGGACGTCCGTGATAAACGCCGGGGGACCCTCTTTGATCTTGACGACGATGTTTACGCTTTTGTTCTTCATGTCGTAATCGAGTGAACTGTCAACCTGCGCAAAGACGAATCCATTGTCCCTGTAGAAGTACCTTATACGCTGGAGATCCGCTCTCAAAGCGAGCGGATCAAGGTATTGGGCCGAATCCCCGACTATGTGGCCGATGCTATAGAGGAATCTCCAGAAGGCGGCAGGAGACTTCTTGGTAATCATTACTCCGCGCAATTGATCGCTCGAGAAGGTTTTGTTTCCCTCGAACGAGACAGAATTCACCATGAAATTCTCCTGCGCGTTTGCCATAGGGACAAAGAGGAGACAAAGCAACAGAATATAGAGTGGCTTCATCAAGTTTAGTTAAAGATACAAAAAAACCCGGCTGGTTTCGAGAATTCAACCGGGTTCCAACGAAAAATATGATTGATTAATACTCGCTCTCGTCTTCGTAAAAGAAATCTTCGTCACTCGGGTAATCGGGCCAAATTTCCTCTATGCTTTCATAAGGTTCATCGGTATCCTCGAGCTCACGAAGATTTTCAACAACCTCTATTGGAGCTCCGGTTCTTACCGCGTAGTCAATAAGCTCATCCTTCGTAGCAGGCCATGGAGCATCCTCAAGGTATGTAGCGAGCTCCGGCGTCCATATCATATCATTTACCTCCTTTCTTTCCACGGCGCATAACGCCTTGCATCTTCATCTTTGATCAACGTTTTCATTTAGCTGCAAGTTCGCTGTAAAATCCAGCACCGTTGTACTCGAGCCCATTGAAGAAATAAGCCGAAGGGTTTACATGAACACCATTTTTGATGACTTCATAATGGAGATGCGGACCGGTCGAGAGCCCTGAGTCACCGCTCAGCGCAATTACCTGGCCGCGTTTTACCTTTTGTCCTTCTCTAACAAGGGCCTTCTTGAGATGGCCATACACGGTAGAGTATCCGAAGCCGTGGTTAATCTCCACCACATTTCCGTATCCGCCCCGCTGACCGACGTAGCTCACGACACCGTCACCCGTCGCATGGACGGGAGTTCCGACATCGGCAACCAGGTCGATCCCTTCATGCATCAACTTCATATGCAATATCGGATGAAACCTCATCCCAAAACCGTCCGAGATCACGCCACCCCGTATTGGATCGATCGCCGGGATATGCGAGAACAGTTGCTGGTTATTCTTGTACTTCAAAAGAATATTGGCATAGCTTTGTTCCTGTAGAGACGCCTCCCTGGAAAGCGCATCAAGCGTGCTGGCAGCCTTTGAAAGCACCATGTTAGCGTCTGCCGATATTCCGTAATCTGTATTCTCAGCCACACCTCCGACAGAAACCTTGCGCACGTCGTCGGGAAGATTTGGCAGATTCACTGCTGTCCTCAACTGACCGTCGCTCTTCGACAGATCTTTCATCGTCGACTCGAAGGAATCGAGCCTGCGGTTCAACGAAGCCAGTTGGGCTTTCAGCACCGAGTTTTCCCTTGCTATACTATCAGCACGAAGATTCTTGAGCCCGAACAAATCGACGCCGAGATATCCCGACATCATCGTCAGGAACGACGATACGACCACAAGGGTGAGCATCACAAGCCAGAGATTTCCTCCCCCTATTGCTTTATAGCTCAGGTTGGTCTTTGAGTAATAGTATAACTTTCTCATCGGTGCTTTCTTGTTTCCACGTACAGAAGCGCCCGGGGGATTTCACCTCCACAGGGCAAAAACGGCCGTTTTCGACGGACTTCCCTACGCAAACGACCTGAGGAAGTTAAAAAGGGTTGGAGTATTTGTCAAGAAAAATCTAACGAAGAAGGGAAAAAATCAAAAAAGGTTCTTGCGCATCACTTATTGTGCTGCTTCAAAACATGGACGGGAAAAGTGCTACGGCAACACCTACCAGAAGCCCATCCAATATACCTACAGCTGCTGAAACGAGAAGGGCGGTCAACCACCTGCGATCCACAACTTCACTTATAATGAACAGCCCGACCACTCCTCCGAAACCGCCGGAGATTCCTCCGATCAACACCCTGTCAAAACCGACATCGCCTGCATGAATCAGATGACTAGCAGATGTAGCGATTATCGCTATTACAGTCGCGCCTATCAGGCTGCCGAATAATAAATCCAGCTGTTCTCGTGTACTGAACAATTTTCTATTATTTTCTACCGCCGTTAACAAGAATCAATTCCTTGATCTGAAACCTGGACACAGCCAATATTCCGCTCGGATCGTACTTCCATGTCCCGGTGAATAAAAAACGAGGCACTCCCGGGCAGGAGTGCCTGTTTTCCGCAGCGGGAAGAAGAATCTTTACTTGGGGTTTGACCGCTAAATTAGGAGGCTGCATTAGGGCATGCGAGTCGTGCTTCGCGATTTGTG
>JBJKPN010000069.1:0-3058 GCA_046706365.1 Candidatus Kryptoniota bacterium
CGAAGCTCGACCTGCTCTCCGATCTCCTCGGACAGGAGCGGCACCTTGCTATCGTTTTCTGCAATAGAAAACACATAACCGTCAAAGTATCCAAGAAGCTTACGGCAATGGGAATTCAGGCAAAAGCTCTGAACGGGAACATGTCGCAGCCTCAGAGGGAAAAAGTGACGGAGGAATTCAGGAAAGAGAAATTCAACGTCCTCGTAGCAACCGACGTCGCCGCCCGCGGGCTTCATATCGACGACGTTTCACACGTGTACAATTATGAAATACCCAAGGACGTCGAATCGTATACTCACAGAGTCGGGAGGACGGCCCGCGCCGGACAGAAAGGCCAGGCAATCTCTCTTGTGGCGACGGAGGAGGAGAAGAAGTTCTTCAAGCAGATACTCTTCAAATACCAGGGAGAGATCACTCTTAAGGAGTGGGGAGTCGAGAACCCGGCACACACACGCGGTGCCGTGGATATGAGGCCCCCCAGGCATGCTGGGGAAAATCGGAAGAAGAGCCGCCGCGTGAACTAAGACGACGGGAATCCCCGCCACGACGGTTCTAAAGAGCCCGCAAAAAGAGCCGATGTAGGAGAAGGCGCTTTACATGAACCAAATGGCGGGAATAAAACGATTCTTCAGGCTTCATCAGGTCAGGGTATTCTGATGACGACGGGTTTTGCATCATCAGGGACACCGGGCCGCCGGGTGAACGATATCATTTGCGATTCGTTTATCGAACAGGCGGCTTACGGAGTCTTCATCTCCAACCCGGACGGACGCTACATCGATGTGAACCCGAAGGGCTGTGAAATGCTCGGCTATTCGAGAGAGGAAATTCTCAGCTTATCGATTACCGACCTTGTTCCTGCCGATGAGCAGGACGAAAAACGGATGCCTCCCAGGCGAGTGGTGGCTGGGCACACGGCCTTCGTCGAACACAACCTGAAGTGCAGGGACGGACGGCTGCTGCCGGTCGAGATAAACATACAGGTGCTCACCGACCGGAACGTCGTCGCGATAGTTCATGACATAAGCGAGCGCAAGAAGACTGAAGAGGATATCCGTCATGTAAGCAGGCTTTACGCAACCATGAGTGAAGTGAACCAGGTTATCCTCCGGGTGAAAGACAGGGCGGCGCTCTTCCAGGCGATATGTGACAAAATCGTGGAGTACGGACTCTTTGATCTTGCTGTCATCGGGCTTCTCGACGACGCCGGAAAAAATGTAAGTCTGGCGGCTTTCAAGGGTTCGGAGGTGGACAGGACCTACGAGCTCATTGACATCAGCAAGCCGCCGTTCGACAACAGTCTCACTGCAAATGCAATCAAATCAGGAAGCGCAGTTACTTCGGAATGCATTCAAAGTGATGTCAGGACCAGATTCTGGAGCAAGGAGGCAGCCGAACGTAGTATTCATGCCGCCGCCGCTGTTCCCTTCAGGCTCGGAGGCCGGATCATAGGCGTATTGAGTCTTGCGAGCAGGGAAAAATGGTTCTTTGGAGAAAAGGAAAAGGCGCTCCTGGATGAAATACGAATGGATATCTCTTTCGCACTGGGGAATATCGAGCTCGAGTCTGAGCGCCGCGTGGCCGAAGCTGCACTGAAAGAAAGCGAATTGAGATATCGGTCGGTGTATGAAAACACTCAGATCGGTTTGTACCGCACCACTCCTTCCGGCAGGATCCTGATGGCAAACCCGGCGTTGATCAAGATGCTCGGTTACGAAAATCTGGAGGATCTCTCCAGGCGTGACCTTTCCAAAGAAGGATTCGAACCGGAATATCCCCGTGACGAGTTCGTGCGCCGGCTGGAGAGTGAAGGATCCATTAGCGGTATGGAAAGCGCCTGGGTGAGGATGGACGGACGCGCTATGTATATCCGTGAAAGTGCCCGGGTGGTGAGGGACGATGCAGGAAAAATTCTGTATTACGAAGGCACAATCGAAGACATCACCGAACGGAAAATTGCCGAGCATGCTCTCAGAACGAGCGAGGATCGGTTCAGAACGCTCTTCGAGGATGCACCGGTCTCGATGTGGGAAGAGGATTTTTCGCGAGTCAAGGTCAAACTCGAAGAGATTCGCCAATCCGGTGTTGAAAACATAATTCAATACCTCAGGAATGATCCGGGCATGGTGGCTGCGTTGTTGAGTTCCGTGAAGATTTCATCGGTCAACAACACGACACTTTCCCTTTTCCACGCCATATCGCCGGTTCAGCTGATTCGTGCGGATTGGGCCGTTCCGGGCCTTGGTTCGGAATCCGCTCAGCTCGAAACTCTGGTCTGCATCTGGAACGGAACGCAATCGTACGAAACGGAGACGGTAATAAGGACACTCACCGGAGAAGAAAGACACGTGATTCTCAAATGGAGAGTCGTCCACGGCTTCGAACAGGACTACAGCAAGATCCTGGTCAGCATGTCGGACATAACGCCGCTCAGAAATTTCGAGCGGGAGCTCGAAGACTCGAGGGAATTGTATCGTGAAATCGTCGAAAACATAAACGAAGTAATATTCTCTCTCGACAGTCAGGGAGATCTGGTCTATCTCAGCCCGGCGGCCGGCCGTTACTTCGGCGGAAATTCAAAGGAGTTGACCGGGACCCACTTCATAAACCTCATTTTCCCTGAAGACCGTCCGCTCGTGATGAGACAATTCGAGGCACAGAAACGCGGAAGTGCCGAACGGTTCGAATGTAGATTCCGGGTCGCAGACGGTGTGGTAAGGTGGGGAATTGTAAACCCGATGGTCGTGCTGGAAAAGGGCGAATTCAAAGGAATCCGGGGTTCGGTGCTCGATATCACCGAGAGAAAAGAAGCCGAGTTGAAGTCGGTGAATCTCGGTGAGAAGCTCAGGGCCCTTGCGTCGGGACTTCAGTCCGCCAGGGAGCAGGAAAGAATGTCGATAGCGAGAGAGATACATGACGAGCTGGGCCAGGGACTGACCACGCTCAAGCTCGGCATCTCCCTGGTAAGGCGAAGCATGCTTGAACGTTCGTCGTCAAAGACGGTTAGGGCCGAGGCAGGCGAGCTGCAGGAGCTGTCGAAGCAGGTCGATGAGCTTGT
>JBJKPN010000070.1:0-55154 GCA_046706365.1 Candidatus Kryptoniota bacterium
CCTCCCTGTCGTGACTGGGCATGCTTTCGCTGTTGGTTGTGAGCGCTACAACTCTTCCGCCGTACTGCTTCCTGGCCTCTTCAGCCGCCCAGACGAGGAACCCGCTGTCTACGCCGCCGGAAAAGGCCACCACGAGGCCGTCGGCTGCATACTCAGCCAGCGAAATTTTAAGCAACTGGTATTTTTCTGACAAATGGCGCATCAGTTTTCTGAGAATTAACGCATCTTTTCTGTTAAAAACATTCGGAGTGGCATCTCAGTTTGATACGGCAATGAGAGCCCAATGAACTTTGCCATGGAAAAGCCTGGGCACAGCTGTAAGGCTTCACGAGCCTTTCAAACTGAGAGGATAACCAATCCGGAACAAATTTAATAGGCTCGCCTGTCTGTACAAAGGCAATCTCGTCATTGTCGACCTTCAGCCATGAGCAGGTCTTTCCGGCTTGTATTTCAAGGCCTGACTATTTAAAATTCGCTTTGATCTTACAACGAACAGGCACTCTTGACTGGGAGCGAGGTGTGCTTTAATGCCACGAATTGAGTCTGCGAGGTGCTAATTCCGGCGGGTCGGATAAAGGTCCGTGCCGGGATTCAAGATAGGAGGTTGAGACTTTTGGTTTGCGGAATTTGCGGGAATTCAGATGGCAACGAAACCTATGTCGCTCACGACATGATGCTCGGGCAGAAAGACCCCTTTGAATACTTGAAGTGTGCTCGGTGCGGGTGCCTGCAAATTGCCCGGATCCCCGCGGAAATCACCAAATACTATCCGGCGGAGTATTCGCCTCTTCGCGGGAGTCTGGACTACAATCTCTTCGAACGGGCCGCAATACGTAAGCGGGCTGTTTACAGCTTGAACCACAGAGGAATTGTAGGGAGAATGCTGGCAAAGAGACGAGGCGTTTTCTTTGACGCCGACTGGTTTAGAAGATCGGGAGCTACACTCGATTCGAGGATACTGGATGTGGGCACAGGGAACGGCAGCTTGCTCATGAAAATGCACTATGCCGGTTTCTCAAATCTCCTCGGTGTGGACCCGTTCATCGACGGCGATATCGATTACGGCAATGGGGTGAGAGTGCTGAAGAAGGATATAACCGGAGTGGATGGTGAATTTGACTTCATAATGATGCACCATTCGCTTGAACACACTCCGGACCCGCTGCTTGTTTTGAAGCACCTGAGCCGACTTCTCAAGTCAGGTCGATTTGCTCTGATCCGAATACCGCTCGTTCAGTCCATGGCGTGGGAAAAATACGGCGTCAACTGGGTCCAACTGGATGCACCCCGGCATTTCTATCTTCACACTCCGAAAAGCATGGAGATACTCGCCAGGAACGCCGGCTTTCAGATCACCGACGTTGTGTACGATTCGACGGAGTTCCAATTCTGGGGAAGTGAACAGCTTCTTCGCGGGATTTCCCTGAACGACCGCAGGTCTTACGGCGCAAATCCCAAAGCGTCCATCTTCTCCAGGAGCCAGATACGGGAATTCCGAATGGAAGCTGAGAGGCTAAACGCGAAGGGACAGGGAGATCAGGCTTGCTTCTATCTGCACAAGCCGTGACCGCAAACACAAGTGCATCTTGCCCCGATTTGGCCTCTCACCTGTCGTTCTTCAAAGGCAGGTTGGGCCCGGCCCCACGGTTTCCCGCATGTTCCGTATGTCTCAATACGTGCGCAAGATCCCATTCTGTGGAGAACTAACTACTATCACAGGATCAGCTTAGATGATTTTGTTCCTCAACGCAATAAACCTTGTCACTGTTCTCGCCGGATTCATAGTACAGATACTTATCGTTCGGTTCTTCGGAGCTTCGGAATCGACCGACATCTATTACCTGATTCTTGCCGTGACGACATTCATCACCGGTCTCTCCACCGGTTTCCTGACAGATCTTTTTATTCCCATTTACCATGATGCAAGAAACCGCGGCCAGGAATATGCTACAAGGCTGACCGGGGGCGTCCTGACGCTCGCGCTTCTGTCCGGATCGATCCTGACCGTTCTCGTCTATGTGTTTGCGCCGGTCCTCATCTCGATCTTCGCCAGCGGTTTTCATGCGTCGAAATTCGACGAAGCGGTCCGCATGCTTCATATAGTCTCATTCTCCATAGTCTTCACGACAATGACTATGATTCTCAATGCCACGCTGAACGCGAACTCATTTCTGCTAATTACGTACTCAACCAACCTCATACTCCCGATCTTCAACGTTGCGGCGCTTTTTCTTTACGGTGCTCAATACGGAGTTGCATCTCTAATGTATGCGGCAGTCTTCGCATCGATCGCTATCTTCTTTATCGTCTTCATATACTGCAAGCTCAAGATTGGCGCCAGGTTTGCGAACCCAATCGGCCAGAAGGATCTTTCATATCTGCTTATCAAGAATGTCCCCGTTCGTGCTGCAAACATGGTGCACATGCTGCGCGGCCCCGTGACCACTACCGTGCTTTCATATTTCCCGACTGGTTTCCTGACCCTTTATAGTTACGCTGACAAGATCATGGCGACCCTTCTTGGAACCACCAACTCGCCGCTGACCCAGTTCTACTATATCAAGGCATCGGAGTTCTACTCAGGCAAGAAATATGAGGAGGTAAAGAAGCTGCTTTTCGAAACAGTGAAAAGCAGCGTGTTGTTGTTTGCCGGAATGTTTTTTGTCGTCGCACTATTGTTTCAGAAGCTGTTTGTCCTTCTCTTTGCAGGAAAGGTGCCCGTGAGCGGCATCCAAACGATGTTCTTGCTCTTTCTCAGCCTGTTTCCATATTACTACATTTCTTCTTTTGGGGCGGAGCTCGGAATTACCGCTATGGCGATGAAAAAGGGTCGCTATTCATTCTATTCTTCCGCGGCCTTTATCGTGATACTGGCGGGTTCGCTTCTTCTTCTTGTGCACGCGATGTGGTTGTACAGCCTTCCCGCGGGATTGGCGATTGGGCAGGCCGGCGCGATCATTGTCTACATTATCTTGATCAACAAGATTCACCCTTTGGTGGATGTCCATTTCTTCGGCATGCAGAAGAAAACGATAAGCATCGCGCTGTTGGCAGCGTTGGCCGGCTTTCTTTGGGCAAATCACCTTGTTGTTCAAATGACCGTCACTGCGGCGTTGCTCTTGATATGGCTTGTCGTGAACGGAAAAGATGGGATCAGAGCCATGAAGTTCATTACAGCCAGGGGGGAAGTAAGGTAGCGTATGCGAATTCTTTATGTGTGTGATTTGAATAGTGTTCATTCTCAGAAGTGGATCAAGTTCTTCATCGACAGGGATCACGATGTCTCGATTTATTCGACATCTCCGCATCCCGGCAGTTTTCATGGAGCGAAAGTCTACGGCGATACGCTCGACCGGCGACACGCGGAAACTGCCGGGTCCGCAAATGTCGCCCGATCTGCTGTGTTGTCGATGCCTCTTCTTGCCGGACAAATAGAAAGGGGATTCCGGATTTACAGGCCGCTCCGGGTCCTTCTTGACACGAAGCGTCACGTCCGCAGATTGAATCAGGTTGTCGCCACCGTAAACCCGGATCTCATCCATTGCCTTAGAATTCCAAACGAAGGATTCATCGGCGCTTCACTGGACAGCAAAGCCGCCCTGGTTATTTCCATCTGGGGAAATGATTTGACTTACTGGGCCAATCTTCCTTTCTTCAGGACCCCGACAGAAAAGGCATTGAACAGGTGCGATTTACTTTTCTCGGATTGTGAAAAGGACATAAGACTAGGCCACAGCTACGGCTATGAGACGGGCAAACCGTTTCTCGTTGTTCCGGGAGCCGGCGGTATGCTTCCAGCCGATCTCGAGGAGGGAAGGCATTCACTGACAGCTCGGACGGATTACTTCAAAGAAAAGCTTAAGATTGACGGTCAACCGGTCATACTGAGTTTGAGGGGATTTGGGAGCCAGGGCCAGGAAGTGGACAATGTCCCATTGCTGAAGGCTTCCAGAACGCTCATGGAGAAGGGCACAGGTTTCAAACTGGTCATCGCGGGAAAACGAAACGGGTTCAGGTTCAACAAGCTTTCCAAGCTGGTGGAACGATACGGGCTCGGGAAAAACGTATACCTGGTGGATCAGTTCACTCATTCAGAGGCGCTGATGGCGTTACGGGGCGCTGATTTTTCAATTTCGGTCGCGAAGCATGATGGTACACCCAACTCGATGCTCGAAGCCATGACGTTCGGTGCGATCCCCGTGATGAGCGACATAGCATCGATCAGAGAATGGATAACCGACGGAGTTAACGGATATTTGTTCGATCCGGGCGATCCGGTATCAATTGGTGAGACGATAGAAAGATGTCTTTCCGACAAGGGAAAGCACGACGCGATGAGAAGCCGAAACTACGAGCTGATTATGAAAAGAGCGGACTACTTCGTCAACATGACGAAGACTGAGAAGTACCTGTCGAGCTTCCTGGAAAAGCGGGTACTCTGATCGGCCATTCTATAAAAGAGGCTGTCATTGACGGGATACGGTCTGCCGCAGCTCCGATTTCCCGACGCGCCGCGTTCTTGTTACGAGGAGACCGAGATTCAGCCTGACAATTCCGGGGAGATATTTCCACTGGAATGGGTCAAGCGTCCGCCGGAAAGCCAACTCCCTTCTTGCTTTTCCATCAAGCGTCGTTTTTCCGGCAAACTTCTTTATAATGGCATACCGGTTTCGCACAACTGCCCTGTGGATGGGGTTGAAATTTGTAGTCTCGTTCATAATGAAAGAATCCATTACATCCGCTATGTCGGACTGAAATTGCAGACCGGCGTGAAATGAAATTGAACCCTGATGTCGCCTCCATAGCACTGTCGGTCGAGGCAGGAAACTGATCTGGAGTCCGCTCTTCGCAGCCTTCAGCCATAAATGGTAATCCTCGAATGTCTTTATGTCGGTTCCAAAGTAACCGAGTGACTCGATGGCTTCTTTTCTAAAGAAGTTGCCTGGCCCGCTGATTAGCCCCCAGAGTGTCAAGATCCCGAACTGTTCTTCAGGCGAAAGGGATCCGAACTTGTCTCCAAGATAGCGCGAAGGAAAAAGCTTCGATTTTACTCTAGCACCTTCGGCTGTTTCATGAAACGGAATTATCTGACTCCAGCAGACTCCGGCCCCCGGTTTCGCTTCGAGAAAGGTCGCCATTGCTTCCAGAGCGTCGGGGAGCAGTATATCATCGCCTCCGATGTATTTTGCAAATTCCCCTGAAGCCGTCTTGAAGGCTCTGGTATGATTGGCCGATATGCCCACGTGCTCACCCCGGATCAGTGAAGCCCTGGAGAACCTTTCGCCGTTCCCGCGGAGCCACGCGTCAACGGTATCCGCCGTCGAATCCTGTGATCCGTCGTCGGCTACGATTAATTCGATATTCTGATAGGTGGAAGCTTTGATGCTTTCCAGCGTCTGGAGAATAATCGTTTCCTGATTATAACACGTCACGATTAAACTGAAAAGAGGAGATTCCATATGATTACTTGTCTAAGCTCGAGTGTACCTTTTCTTTGAAGCGAGATCGTCTTTCCGGGAAAGTAATTTGATTGTCTCCCGTAGAACCGCATCGGTTGCGTGACGACCCCGTCGCACACAATCTATCGGCCGTCGTCGCCGGGTCACAGCCGAAGAAAGCTATGCTATGCGTCCATATTTTTCAACCTCAGGGCTATCGAACGGATGCTCCACAACTGGACGAAGATTGAATAGCGGTCGAGCAGGCTTGCCCCCCTCGCCACGCAGTCGGCGACTGCCGGAGCGCTTCCCTAAGCCCGATCACCAGACGCGAGCATCCACGGGTACTTCGAACCTCGTTGATCATGAACCACTTCTTCTTGAAGCACGCGGATAAGATACTCCGCCGCGTTTTCCGCTTGAAGGTTGAGACCCGTTGTTGCCGCTGCTTTTGAGAAGGAACTGTCTGGCTTGCCGTAATGCAAGAAGCGCTCCAGCTTCTCTCTCAAATCCCCGACATTCTCCGACCGAAAGACGTATCCGTTTACGCCGTCGCTGATGACATCGGCCGCTCCACACATGTCCGAGACAATCACGGGGATTCCTGCCATTAGCGCCTCATTCACAACCAAGCCCCATCCGTCCCAGCGCGACGGCAATGCAAGCATATCCGCTTTTGATATTCTCTCTATGATGTTCCGCGGGGTTTGGGCGCCTTCAAAGGTGATGCGGGTCGACAATCCTCTGGCATTCACCCATGCCTCCAATTCGTGCTGCAGACTTCCCGAGCCGATGAGCTGAAGATGCAGTTTGTCGTACGCGGCGAAGAGAGGCTCGGTAGCGGAGAGTAGAACGTCAATCCCCTTGCGGTGCACAAGCTGTCCGACGTAGACGATGTCGATAGTCTTTTTCGATTCGTGGGTCGCGCGATAAGGAGCAACTTCCGTTGAAGATCGGAAATAACCGAAGGGATGGAGTCTTGAATCGATTGCGCCATACAGCTTGAAGTATTCGAACGCAAAGTGAGAAATCGGGAGAAGCCCCGCCGCATTCCGGACAATTGGTTTGCCGAGAACTGAAAGCAACTTGTGTTTTAGCGGCGGCAAATGGTCTCTTGGGTCGGGAGCTTCTGAGTAGATGAAGTACTTTGATCGGGACAAAAGAAGTGTCACCAGTATGCTTTCCGCCACTCTGCCGGCCCAGAGTCCGTTCGTTATGTGAATGCGACCGCGATATCTTATTGCGGTTCCAATTGCATCGGCGACAGGGTGGCGTTCGCTGAGGAATTCATTTGGGAACCCGTCCGTGTCGTCCTGCCAACCCAGCCTCGCGCGGTCTTCCGGTATCTTCATTGTGAAAACAACCTTCAGGTCTACTTTTCCCGAGCGGACCAATGCCCTGAACAAGTCAGCCTGATAGAACGAAGGCATGTTCATCCAAAAAGTGAGATCGAGCATTTCAGAGTAATTCCGTATAGGAGTTCTTTGGACGCGAGGCGTGTGAGGAACAACCGAGCCGGATCAGGCTGAGAGAGCAAAGGGCGACATATGTACGATTACAAAAGTAAATAGCATCTTTCATCATCAACCTGTTGGGATTCAAATTGGTTATGAATTCTCCTGTCTTCGAGACACAATTTAGTTAAATGGAGTTCCGGCATCAACGAGTCCCGCAAGCATGTGCTCTTTGCAGATTCCGCATATTCTGGTGTATGTAAGAGATATACCGTCCAAATACGAAATCAGTTTCAGCCGGACAATAAAACATGGCGGCGGGGAAGTGGGTTCTTCATCGAGCATCAAAGCATTGCATGCGAGTCGCCGGCGATCGGATGGGACGGGAACGCCCCAGTCACGGCAACGATTATCAGACATCGATGCATACTGGTACAGCTTTGTTTATTTCATAAAAACCATTTTCTTTGACGATACAAAACTCTGTCCATCCGAACCAATGGCGTCAATCCTGTAAAAGTAAATGCCACTCGCAAATCGGGACATGTCGACCATCTGGACGTGATTTCCCGCGTTCAACATCCCCATCTCGTACGACCGAACCTTCTGGCCAAGCATGTCATAAATCTGAAGGGTCACATGAGAATTCTCCCTCAGGTCAAAGCTTATGGTTGTCGTCGGATTGAACGGGTTGGGGTAGTTTTGATCAAGCTCAAATTCTGAGGGAATGTGAATGGGCACAGGGTTCACTCCCGTGACCAAATCCGTCAAGGGTTTTCGCCAAACATGGCCTGCCGTTGATCCCGCGAATAAGTAACCGTCGCATATAGCAAATGAAGTAATGTCATCGGTCAGGCCATCATCCAGCTCACTCCAGGTCTGTCCCTCATCCCTGCTCATGTAGATGTGAGAGTATGGCACCGCAGCAAACAGAATATTTCCGTAGGACATCAATGCGTTTGTCGCGGTGACAGGGCCTTCCACCCCGACACGTGACCACGAGATGCCGCCGTCGGCGGATAAATAGCCTCCTGCGCTCTGAGAATCGCCGACATAGACATCGCTTCCGACAAATGCGATGCAGCTTCCACCAAACTGGGATGACCAATCCTTTCCTTGATCGGAAGATGCGAAAATTCCCTGGTCGTTCATGTCGGTTGCGAAGAAGTACGGCTCTCTGATGGCGGCCGAGTTAATGCCCGACGATCCTCTGTCTATTGATACCGTCCACGATTTCCCCTCATTGGTTGATTTGAACAAACCGCCATTATACGACGTTCCTGCTGGGCCTCCTGCAAGCACGTAGGCACTGTCTGCCGCTATGGTGTATATCTGACGTCCTCTCAGTCCTGTCAAGGTCCACGAAGTTCCATCGTCTGTTGAAAGGTAAACGCCGCCGGTATCAGAGTATGTCCCGGCATACAAATCCGGGCCGCCACTTGCAAGCGACGATATATCAAGGCAGGTCAGCCCTGAGTCTACGGCACTCCATGTGGTCCCATTATCTACCGAGCGAAACACACCGCCGGAGCTCGTTCCGGCAAATAACATCGTATCCAGAACGGTGAGCGCTTGAACCTGCGAACCTGATAACGCGGTCTGAACCCAGCTGCCACCCACGTTCACGGTATCGCTTAAGATGCGGAACACCCACGAGTTTGACCAGTTGCTGGTCGCGGAGCCGTCGGTAGCATCCAATCTCCAATAGTAAAGGTTTCCTTTTGTAAAGCCGGTGAACGTCGCAGCGGTATCCGATCCGGTAGATTTGTCGGCAAATATGTTTGTGAACGAGGGGTCTGAAGCAACCTGAATCCTGTAGGAAACAGCTCCCGTGACTTGCCGCCAAATGCAGGTAACAGTGTCTGCGAATATGGCTGTGTCGTTTGGCGGACTCACGAGTGCCGGAGGGTGCAGCCCGGCAATCACCGCTTGTGAAAGCGGCAGGCTCCAGACATCGCCGGTGTTCGATCCTGCAAGGAGATAGCCGTCAGCTACTGTTATGCTCCAGAACCATGCCTGTCCGAGATTTCCCGACAAGTTTCCCCAGGAGATCCCATAGTCGGGCGAGGCAAAGATTCCGTGGTCGGTGGCAGCATAAATCGTATCGCCGCTCACAGTCATAGCGTAGATGTCTCCCGGAGTGACGGTCTGTCTCCATGTTGTCCCGTTATCTGTCGAAAGATAACCTGCGTTACTAAACCATGCTGCGACGAATACGTAATTGCCAATCACAGCTGCACAACTTCCGCCTACCCCGCTGCGTGTGCTCCAGCTATGTCCCTTGTCTGTCGACACAAAAACATTATTCCCCGATATATCGGTCGCAAAAAGGTCTGAGTTGCCCATTACAACCGAGTTTACCCCGGAAGTACCGCTGCTGTAATAGGTCTGGCTCCATGACGTGCCGTCATCGGTTGATGCTAAAAGACCGCCCGTATAGGCGGCTCCTGCCGGGCCACCCGCCACCAGGAAAGAATTGCCGGCTGCGAGCGAATAGATTTGACGTCCCTGCAACCCGGTAAGCGTCCAGGTATTCCCGAGATCTGTCGACCGGTACACGCCTCCAAGATCGGTTTGAGTACTTGTGAAGATCTCAGAATTCCTGACGGCGAATTCGTAAACTCCGGGCCAGGTGATGCCGTTGTTTCTTGGCATCCATGTCAGGCCATTGTCCGTTGATCTGAATATTCCACCGTGATAGGTGCCCTCGAACAAATCCCCTTTGTTGTAGGCAAGGGCTCGGACCGGGCTGCTGTTAAGCCCTTGCGGCGACCAGGTCAAGCCGCTGTCAGTAGAACGGAAAACGCCTCCGGATACTAAACCCGCAAAGGTGTTTGTGTCCGAGCTGCAGAGGGCGAGAATGCTGAAACTCGTCACACTCCATGGATTGCTCCAGGTCCTTAAATTTGTCATATCCCATGTTATCCCGCCGTCCGGGCTGTAGTATATTCCGTTGTTCGCCGTGCCTGCAACAAGTTCCTTCCCTGCCGATGCGAGTGCCGTAACTTGTGCTCCCGGCCAGCCGCTATTCTTTGGATTCCAGTTTGCCCCAGAGTCTGCAGAAGCGAAGACCCCGGCATTGGTTCCGACGTAGATACTCCCGCCTGAGACCAAAAGGGGTCCGACGTTGTTTGTCGTCAGTCCGCTGTTTGAAGCGTTCCAGGTCGTTCCACCGTCCGAGGAGATCAGCAGTCCTGAATACTTGGCGGCAGCAATGATTTTTGTGTTGAGAACCGCTAAAGCACTTATGTTGTCTCCCGTCCCGCCCGCAAATTGCCAGTCGTTGTGTTGAATGGTCGAAACGAATATCCCCCGGCTTATCGTCCCGCAGAACAATTTTCCGGCGCTTGAGCAGAATGCATCTACCGAAATGGCCGTCATGCCGTCCTGGTTCCAACTCGATCCTTCATCTGTCGAAACGAATACACCTGTGTCGGTGCCCGCGTAGACCGCCGTCCCCAACAAATATATCGCTTGAACAGAGCGGCCCGTCAGGCCGGATCTTGCCCAGCTTGCACCGTCATTGGTCGACACGTAAATGCCATTATCCATCCCCGCATAAACAGTAGAACCATTTTGGGCGATGGCAGAGACTTGACTGCCATGTTGTGGGGTCAGTTGCGTCCACTGGCCGATTGCATTGCCCGCCCCGATTCCAAAAATTCCGCAAATCCCGATTAGAATTATTCCCGCTTTCATGGCGTACTTCACCTCCGTAACTTAGCCAAATATAGGCAGCCCCTCGGCACATTATCAACATTTATGGACACGATAGAGAGAACGGAGGCTCTCAACTTCGTGGTTGAAACCGCCAGAAGCTGGTTCGATATTTTGCGGTATTCAATTTCACCTCCTGACTGAAAAGTTGCCTGATCATTCATGGTTCTGTATGACTCTCGAAAGGCAGTTATGGAGAACACCCGACTTCACAAAGCCCGTCGGAATGGAACATCAGGCTTCTTTCGAAATTTCTACGGATTGGTTACCTTAGTCATCATGGGACAGAAATATGCTTGAACTCTCTCCGCTCGAGTTTGCCAGGGTCGTTAAAGCGAGGGTAATCGACAGGCGCGTATATGCTTTCAGCAAAAGAATACTCCGACGGAAAATCACGCCGACGGGAATCCTCGGAATGTTCAACCATGATACGCAAGACGTGACAGCGTTCACCTCGGCCTTCAAGAAATCCGTGCGCGAACGGTTCTTTGTCAGCGATCTCAACAGGAAAGAGTTCTACATCAATTTGATGACCTCGCTCGGCGGCTTCGACCCGATCTTGGACGATGCGGACATGGTCCACGAGAATAAATACAGGACGCTCGGATCGGAAATCTATTGCTACGGTGAGAAAATCGATTGGCAACTGGACTTCAAATCCGGCAAGAGGTGGCCGCTGGCGTTCTACTCTGATATAAATGTGGTGAACAAAGGAGGAAGGAGAAGGGAGGAAGGAGACAGGAAACGGGAGACAGCTGGCAGTACACGGAAGGAGGGTGAACTGAACGCCGAACCACGAACTCCGAACCCCAAACATTCGGATGTGAAAGTGCCGTGGGAAGTAAGCCGGTTTCATCAGGCCATCTGGCTCGGCAAAGCGTACTGGATAAGTCACAGCGAGGCACATGCGGACAAGTTCGTTAGCCTTGTCAAAGACTGGATGGAGAATAATCCTGTGGGTTACGGCGTCAACTGGGTTACGCCGATGGAAGCGGCGATTCGTGCCATGAATCTCATCGTCGGCCTCCTTTACTTTCTTAGTTCATCCCGGATCACCGACGAGTTTCTCCTGCAGTTTCTCTGTTCGATGTATGAACACGGAGTTTATATTCGGCACAATCTCGAGCTGAGCCTCCGGAACGGAAATCACTACATATCCGACCTGGTGGGGCTTACTTACATCGGGTTTTTGTTCTACGATACCGTTAAGGGCAGGCGGTGGGTCGAATTCGCATGCCGCGAACTCGAAAATGAAAAGGCGAACCAGGTCTCCGAGGACGGGACAGATTATGAGAAATCGACGAGCTATCAGCGGCTCGTGACCGAACTGTTCACCGCTGCCTACGTGCTCCTCAGGCTGAATAATTTCAATGTATCCTCCGAATTCCGGGGAAGGCTCGAAAAGATGTTCGCTTACCTGGCTTCTTCTACAATGAAGGACGGCAGGAGCCCGAATATCGGCGATGCTGATGACGGACGGGTTTTCAAGATGAAGTCCGATATCGATTTCAACGACCATCGCGATTTGATTTCCCTCGGGGCTGCACTCTTCGAAAAGGGGGATTTGAAATCGGCAGCTCCAGAATTCAGTGAGCTTGCACTTCTCCTCCTTGGCGGCGCCGGGTTTGAAAAATTCTCACTAGTCCGGCCTGACGAAGAAAAGAAGTCGGTGATATTCAGACGAGGCGGGTACGCATTCCTCAGGACCAGGAAAAGCTTCTGCTCCTTCGACTTCGGCGAGATAGGACAACGGGGACGGGGCGGGCATGGGCATAACGACGCCCTCAGCCTGACAATATCCGGCAAGAATCCCTTTCTCGTCGACCGGGGAACATACTGCTACACGTGCGATACCGTCTTGAGGAACCGGCTGCGCTCCACTTATTCTCACAACACAGCCGTGGTAGATGGAGTCGAGCAGGCGGATTTCTCAGGGTTGTGGTCGGTGCGTGAGGACCGAACAAAGCCTGAGCTTCTTCGCTGGAGCTCGAACGATGAGCAGGATGTGATAGAGGCGCAGCATCACGGCTACGAACGATTGCCACGGCCGGTGATCCACCGACGAAAGCTGACGTTCAACAAAAGCCAGCGTACGTTTCTTGTCGAGGACAATTTCATCGGCGAAGGGAATCACACGGTCGAAGTCATGTTTCATTTTGCTCCCGGGCTCAAAGTAACGGACCTGGGCCGCAACTTCGTGGCACTGGAGGGTGAGGAATTTGCTCTATTGAAATATCAGTCGAAAGGCCTGCCCGAACACGAATTTACGCTTGAGAGATGGGAGCATTCTCCGAGTTACGGGGTCCTGCAGGAAGCCCGAACCGCACACATAAAACTGAACGCAAAATTGCCGCTGAGACTGGAGACTTTCTTCTTCATCATCAGCAGCATCGACGACATGCATCATCTCCTTAACAGCATCCAATGAGACTTGTCGTAGCACAAAAGGTAAACGATAGAATGGCCGACCTCATCGTCCGGAAGGCGGGGGGTACGTTTGAAGTCGAATTTCTTGCGCGCTCGGATAAGGAAACTCGCCGGACCATGCTAGAAAATGCAGATGTGATTCTGGCAATGAATTTCCGCCGCGACATCGCCGACGAAGAGGTGGCATTCATACGGAAAGCGAGGCTCATCCAGATTACTCTCGCAGGTGCGGATAAGATTCCGTACTCGAAACTGGATCCCGGCATTACCGTCTGCAGCAACGGCGGCGCGTACAGCGAACCTATCGCGGAGCATGCTGTCGGCATGATGATAGCGCTGGCCAGAAGCTTTCTTCCGCTTCACAATGGTCTCAGCAGGGGGGTGTTCGACCAGTCGACAAGGCACAAGATGCTGGACGGTTCGACTCTGGGAATAATCGGATTCGGCGGAATCGGAAAGAGAGTTGCCGAACTGGGCCGTGCGTTCGGAATGAAAATCTTCGCGGTCAATTCAACGGGTAAAGCCAGCCGGGCCGTCGACTTCGCCGGCACTTTAGACGATCTCGATGATGTTTTGCGAAAGTCCGATTTTGTTCTTCTTTCGATCGCGCTGAACAAGAAAACCAGAAATTTGATCGGCGCGAGGGAACTTGGCCTCATGAAACCGGATGCGGTGCTGGTCAACGTCGCTCGCGGCGACCTGATCGATGAGCATGCCCTCTATGAGCATCTGAAATCGCATCCGCATTTCAAAGCGGGCATCGAAGCGTGGTGGATCGAACCTTTCAATAACCCCCGCTTCGAGATTCACTATCCCTTCTTTGAACTGGACAATTTCCTGGGGTCGCCCCACAACTCATATCTAATCGAGGGAATACATCTGAGAGCGCTCGAAGCGGCGCTGGAAAACATCCTGAGATTCACGCGGGGAGAGGCGCCGAGCAACGTCCAGCACCGTGAGAACTACATCTAGACTCAGTCAGCAATCCTGACACTTCTCAACTTTTTCTTCTCAGAGACAATCTTCTTTCTCTTCAGCCTCTTCTCCCTGGCGCTTTTCGTCGGGCGTGTAGGGATCCTCTTCTTTGCCGGCTTCAGCGCGGACCGCAACAGCACCGCAAAGTCGGATATTGCTTTCTCCTTATTCTCGAGCTGGCTCCTTGAGGATTGTGATGAGAGATGCAAAATCCCGTCCGAATCTATCCGGTTCTTGAGGCGGGTAAGGATCTTCCTCCGTTCGCTTTCCGACAGCGTCACGGAGTGCGAAACGTCGAACAGGAGCTCGACTTTCGATTCCACTTTGTTGACATTCTGTCCCCCGGGTCCGCCGCTCCTCGAAGTGCGGAAACTCAGCTCTGAACGAGGAACAGACAATGAATCGTTTATGCTAATATTTTTTTCGTCCGCGGACATATCTGTCGACCTTGAGCCGGTTTCGAGTTAGAATTCATTGAAGTTTCGCCTGAACGCGCGAATATTCCAAATCGCGCATGTTCAGAGATTTGAGGTGGGATCACCTTCAACCGGATGGCAATTATGACGGGAGACTTAGGGTAAGAACGGGAAAGAGGATTCCGGTTTACTCGTCGTCCTCTTCTTTCGCGAATCCGTATTGGATTACGGAGATCTTCCCCGTGCCATGGCACTTCTCGCACTCTATGAAATCAAATCCGTCGGTGTTTTCCGCAATCCCTATGAACCGCGTTCCCTTGCAGATGTCGCACTCGACTTCCCATTGAGATTCCTTCTTAAGCATTTGGCGTCTCCTTTTTGTATTCACGTTTTCAATATATTTACGCCTTCAGGGGCTGTCAATATAGAATTAAAAACTCCGCGCCATTTCTTAATTAATTAAGGGAGACCGGAAGGCGGCGTTTACCTGGTTATGAGACGCTCTACGGCAACGTGTCACCCGCCTCATAACTCTTCGAATACATAGCCGCTCTCTCCATGCTGGGCAAGATCGAGGCCATCGTATTCGTCTTCTTCGGAAACACGCAGTCCGACGGTTTTGTCGAGAAGTTTGAGCAGGAGCCAGGTAACGCCGAACGCGTAGCTTACCGCAACAGCGAGGGCGAGAATCTGTGCGCCGAGCAGCCAGAAGTTACCGTAAAAGAGACCGTTGCCTCCGGCGGGGTTTATCAGCGTCGACGCAAATAGCCCTGTAGCAATCGCGCCCCATGCGCCGCCGGCTCCGTGTACTCCCACGGTGTCAAGCGAATCGTCGTATCCGAATTTCTCCTTCAGCCTGATTGCGGTGAAGCAGACCACTCCTCCGATAAGTCCTATCAGGAGTGCAGCCATCGGGCCGACATATCCCGACGCCGGGGTGATCGCGACTAATCCCGCGACAGCGCCAGAAGCTGCGCCGAGGACTGTCGGCTTTCCGCGCGTGTACCATTCGGCAAACATCCAGGAGAGCGCAGCAGAAGAGGCGGCAACCTGTGTTGCTACGAAGGCGGAGACGGCTAGAGCTCCTGAAGCGAGTGCGCTGCCTGCGTTGAAGCCGAACCACCCGAACCACAACAGCGCCGCACCGACGAGAGTCATGGTCATGTTATGAGGCGGCATCGGCTCCTGGCCGTAGCCTTTCCTTTTGCCGATGAGTATCGCGGCGGCGAGTGCCGATACGCCGGAGCTGACGTGGACGACGAGTCCGCCGGCGAAGTCCAGCGCGCCGAGTGCGCGTATCCAACCGCCCACTCCCCACACCCAGTGAGCCAGCGGGTCGTAAACGAGCGTGGCCCAGAGCACGAGGAAGATCAAATAAGTCTTGAATTTAAACCTCTCGGCTATCGCGCCAGTAATGAGCGCCGGGGTTATTACTGCGAACATCATTTGAAACAGCATGAACGCCTCGTGCGGAATCGTGGGAGCGTAACTCGGGTTCGGCGCCATGCCCACCCCGCTCAGCCCGATCCACTTCAAACTCCCGATTATATGTAATACATCCGGTCCGAAGGCGAGCGAATATCCGAACAAAACCCATTGGACGGTTACAACGCCGATGGCGATGAAGCTCTGCATTATTGTTCCGAGCACATTCTTACGCCTCACCATTCCGCCGTAAAAGAGTGCGAGCCCCGGCGTCATCAACATGACAAGGGCGGTCGACACAAGCATCCATGTGGTGTCGCCCGTGTTGATACCCTCCGTGGAATTAATTTGCTGTGCGGCCTGTTGAATTTTTTGTGAATCCGGATCTTTGGTTCCCGATTGAGCCCTGGCAGACTGAAACTGCAACATGACAAATGCCGCGGCGACTAATACGAAATATTTTCTCATCTACTCCACCATTCAAACTGATAATCATGCAAGACTTTTCCCCGATTGTATCTGCGAACAATGAGTGTGGATCGGATTGGGGGCGTCTGAAACACAGAATGTCCTTGAATAATAACGACGCAGCTGATTTCACCAAAAGATATTTTCACTTTCGGTATAACAATCTTAAGAAATTAAGGTTTCGATCTCTTGTAAGAATTGCCGGGACTGCGGCGATGCCTTCCGGCCAAATTGAAAGCCTGGATTATGAGTAAAGTTGTATCGCTGTCTACGGCTGATGCACCGGTCAGTTATTCTCAGTCTGAAGTTCGTGAATTCGCACATGAGCTCTTCTCCGGAACGAGAGGCGACATAGACAGGCTGATCGGCGTATTCGACCATTCGATGATCGCGTCGCGACACTTCACTGAGGAGAGAGCGTGGTACGGCAAGGAGCACGGTTTCGAGGAGAGGAACGAGCTGTTCGTCGCGAGCGCCGTAAGAATGTCCGGTGAGTGTACCATGAAATGTCTCGACGCCGCGGGACTCCAGCCTCAGGAAGTTGATCATGTGATTTTCGTGACGAGCACCGGACTCTCCACGCCGAGCATAGATGCAAGGCTGTTCAACATCCTGAAATTCAGCCGGCACGTAAGGAGAACTCCGATATGGGGACTCGGTTGTGCCGGAGGCGCCGCCGCACTCAGCCGTGCTCTCGAGTACACGACCGCCTTCCCCGAACATGCCGTTCTGGTCATCGCGATCGAGCTGTGCGGACTGACATTCCGCAAGGACGATTACTCGAAGAGCAACCTGATCGGCACTTCCCTCTTCTCCGACGGAGCTGCCGCGGTGCTTGTGGTCGGCGACAAGCATCCGCTCTGCAACAGAAAGGGAGTGAGACTTCTCAACTCCCTCTCGACGATCTACGACAATTCCCTCGGTGTCATGGGATGGGAGGTCAAGAACGACGGACTGAAGGTCATCTTTAGCAAGGATATTCCGGCAATCGTACGCGCTTCGGTAAAACCGAACATAGAGGAACTCGCCTCCCTGAATGGAATTCAAATCGGCGACATCAAACACTACGTGGTTCACCCGGGCGGAATGAAAGTCCTCGATGCCTATGCGGATGCGCTCGGCGTGCGGGAAGATGCCTTCCGATTCTCGCGAAAGGTGCTGCATGAGCATGGCAATATGTCTTCGCCTACAGTCCTCTACGTCCTCGGAGAATTTCTGCGGGAGGGCGATTTTTCATCTCACGAGTACGGGCTCATTTCCGCCCTCGGCCCGGGATTCAGCTCCGAACTAGTTCTCTTCGAGACCGATTGATATTCTTTTTCGGATTCGTCTTGTTCATTGTCGCGCAGCGGCTTTTCGAGCTCAGGCTCGCGCGGAGGAACGAGCTGGAGGTCAAGCGACTTGGAGCTATCGAGTATGACCGAGCGGGCTACGGATTTATTGTCGTTATGCATGCGGCCTTTTTTGTTTCTTTGGTCGCAGAAAAATTTGCTTTCAGCCGTGCTCTGAATCCGGCCTGGATCGAACTCATTGCAATCTTTGCGGCGGCACAGTTGCTCAGATATTGGGCGATTCATTCCCTCGGAATGTTCTGGAATACGAAGATCCTCGTCATACCGGGACAAAAGCTGATCAGGAAAGGACCTTACCGGTTCATTCGCCACCCCAACTATGTCGCAGTGGTAACCGAGATCGCCGTAGTTCCTCTCGTTTTCTCTTGCTATCTGACGGCGGTGACGTTCACACTGTTGAACGCATTCGTATTGTCGCGGCGGATATCGATTGAGTTGGAGGTCTTGAATGCAGGGAGAGGATAAAAAAAAGCCGAACGGAATTGCCATCGAAATCCAAACCTAACACACCTTCTGTCGTCCGTTCGGCGTTTTACTATCCAACAAAAGCATCCCGCAAATAGTTCATTTCTGAGGTTTTTGGACGTGTAAAGTTACAGGTCGGCTTCAATCATCCGGTAATCGTGTAAAAGGAGGACTAGGTCCGCCCTGACAACGGAAACGCCCCATCAGCCGGCAAATACCGCGTTTTTTATGTCGCCCGTTTGTATTATCTTTAAAGTCAGGATTAGAAGTCCAGAGCACCATCTCGCCGTGGTGAATTAACCCGATTGTCAAGAAGATTCGACGGAGAAATACTTTTCGAAATGAGAGACTATAAACTGAGAAACATTGCCATAATTGCACACGTTGACCATGGAAAGACGACGCTGGTTGATTACATGCTTAAGCAGACCGGGACTTTCCGGGAAAATCAGAACATGGGAACGAGAATACTCGATTCCAACGACCTCGAGCGTGAAAAGGGAATCACCATTCTTGCGAAGAACGCCTCCGTTCGGTACAAGGATGTCAAGATAAACATCGTCGATACGCCAGGTCACTCCGATTTCGGCGGGGAAGTCGAACGGACTCTGATGATGGTTGACGGCGTGCTGCTGCTGGTCGACGCGGCCGAGGGTCCGCTGCCGCAGACGAAGTTCGTGCTCAGGAAGGCTCTTGAGCTAAATCTCAAACCGATCGTCGTCATCAACAAGATCGACAGGAAGGATGCGCGGCCGGGTGAAGTGTTGAACGAAATCTATGATCTGTTCATATCTCTCGGCGCGAACGACGAGCAGATCGACTTTCCGGTAATCTACACGATTGCCAAGCAGGGAATTGCGAAGCATTCTCTCGAGGAAGAGAGCCGCGATCTTGCCCCGCTCTTCGAGACGATACTCAAACATATCCCGGAACCGCCGGCGGATGCAGAGCCGCCGTTTCAGATGCTGGTCATGAACATCGAGTACAACGATTACATCGGCCGCCTCGGAATCGGCAGGATATTCCGGGGAACGATCAAAGACGGAGCCCCGATGCGCGTCGTGCACAAGGACGGCGAGGTCGAAGATGCTCGCATAACGAAGATATTTACATTTGAAGGCCTGAAGAGAAACGAGACTCTCGAGGCAAGCGCCGGAGAAATCATAGCGATAGCCGGGATGGAAGACGTCGATATCGGCGAGACGATATGCGACCCTTCGGACGTCACGCCGCTCCCGTTCGTTAACATCGAAGAGCCGACGCTTTCAATGAACTTCGTCGTCAACAACTCTCCCTTCGCAGGCAAGGAAGGGAAATACGTAACAACGAGGAATCTCTCCGAGCGGCTGAGCCGTGAGCTTCGGGCGAACGTGAGCCTGCGAGTGGAGCCGGGCGACACGCCGGACATCTTCACGGTCAGCGGGAGAGGCGAGCTTCACCTTGCAATCCTCATCGAGACCATGCGGCGCGAAGGTTACGAATTCCAGGTCGGGAAACCGAAAGTGATTTACAAGACCATCGACGGTGAACTTCGCGAGCCGGTCGAGCATGTCGTCATCGACGTGCCGGATGAATATGTCGGAACGGTAATCGACAACCTGAGCCGCAGGAAGGGGGAGATGAAGAACCTTCTGCCGAGCCACGGCAACACGAGAATAGAGTTCATCGTGCCGGCCAGGGGACTCATCGGCTTCAGGACGGAATTCATGACGCAAACCAAGGGTACGGGCATTCTCCATCACAATTATCACGGTTACGAGCCGTACAAAGGTGAAATCGAAGGGCGCAGCAAAGGCGCCGTCGTGGCGATGGAGACCGGAACCGCCGTGGCGTATGCCATGTGGAAGCTGGGCGAAAGGATGACTTTCTTCCTCGAGCCGGGCACACAGGTCTATGCCGGGATGATTGTCGGGGAAAACGCGCGCGAGGACACGATCGTCGCGAACGTATGCAAGACGAAGCACCTCACGAACATGCGTGCGTCGGGCGCCGACGAGGCGATACGGCTCGAGCCGCCTGTCCTTATGACAGTCGAAAAGGCGATCGAGTGGATAAACGACGATGAGTACGTCGAGTTCACACCCAAGTCGATCCGCCTGCGTGAGAGAATCCTGGACCACGACGAGCGCTACAAGGCGAGGAAAAGGACTGCGGTAGCCTAAGTAAAATCCAAAGTTCAAGTTCGAATCTCCAAACAAGTTCCAATTATCAAATCCGGAAAAAGCGGGGAGCGCCTCAATTCGGGCTCGCTTTCGTTAAGTCTTCCTTCCCGTTTTGACTTCTCTTCCCCGTTTCACAAATTCTGACCGTGCAGCAACGCGCAATCGGTGTGAATAAACGGGACGTGCCGCATACCCGATTATTTTCATACGAGACGCAATTCAAACCAACCGGAGGAGGTATAAAATGCGAAAGATTCTTGTTACAGCAATGTTCCTGCTGGGGGCACAGATATTTCCGGGATGCCAGGCCGGACCGGACAAAACCGCAGTGTCTGACAATGTCTATCAGATCCAGCAAGGCTTCGTGAACGCAAATGGAGTCCTGATCTACTATGAGGAGTTCGGCAAGGGAAAGCCGCTGATGATTGTCCACGGCGGTCCTGGTGCGTCACACGATTACTTCCTTCCCTACCTTCTTCCTCTCGCAAAGGACAACAGGCTGGTCTTCATCGACGAGCGCGGGTCGGGGCAGTCGCAGAAGCTTCAGGACTCCACGCAGTACACCGTCGAGAATATGGTCGAAGACGTGGAAGCCGTTCGGAAGGCCCTCGATCTCGGGAAGATGAGTCTGCTCGGTCATTCGTACGGAGGCGTACTTGCGCAGGCATATGCGTTGAAATACCAGCAGCACCTGACGCACCTAATACTGTGCAGCACCTTCCCAAGCACATCGCAGATGAACCAGGTCCTTGCCGACATCAAGAAGAATATGTCTCCCGAGTTGAGAGACCGCATAGATAAGATGGAGAAGGCGGGACTCTTCGGCCACGGGCTGCCGTACCAGCAGAACAGGTACACGGACGCCTACATGATTGCCGCGTGGGGCGAAGGTTACTTCCCTTATCTGTACCAGAACAGGCCCGACCCGAATTTCGACCCCGTCGCCAACGGAGTCATGTCGTGGAGACTTTATCGCGAAATGTGGGGATCGGACGGCGAGTTTGTGATCGACGGCAATCTCAAGTCGGTCGAATATGTCGACAAGCTTTCGACTATCAAAGTGCCGACGCTGATCACCTGCGGCGACCATGACGAATGCCCGCCGTCGCTTGCGAGGGAGATGCACGATAAGATCGCCGGCTCGAAGCTCGTGATATTTCCGCACAGCGGTCACATGACCTTCGTCGACCAGCCCGACATGTTTATCAAGACGGTGGACGACTTTCTTCACTGAAAATGTGGGAATGAGGGCGCTGTGCTCCGTGCGCGGCGCCTTTGATTTTTCTTATCTGCCCTTCTGGAGCCGCTCGGCGAGGAAAGGCGGAAGCCCCGCGGCGATTATCTTGTTTGCCGCCCCTTTGTAGTTGTATGCCAGGCGGACATTTTCGTAGGTGAAATTTCCCGTGTCGATGATTCCGAAGCTGGCCCGGTTGTCGCCGTCGCGCGGCTGGCCGACGCTCCCGACGTTTATCAATTCCCTCTCACGGGATTCCGAAATTCTCTTCTTGAATATTACCGGCACGTGAGTGTGCCCTATCAGGCAAATATTCTCTTCGAAAGTCGACAGCTCAACCTGAGCGTCAATTTCGCCGAAGACATATTTCCACTCCTTCGGCTCCGACGGAGATGAATGAACGAGCAGGACATCGTCGAGTCGAAGAGTCATCGGAGTTCCTTTAAGCCACTCGTAGCTTTCAGCGGAAAGGCTTTTCCTAGTATACTCGATTGCCGCCCTCGCGTAAGGATTGATCATCGAAAAAGTTACCTCGTCGAAGAGCGCGTCGTCGTGATTACCCCTGACGACATGTTTCACCTCGCTTCTCACGAGTTTTGTCACCTCGTCGGGGTCTGCGCCGTAGCCGACTATGTCCCCGAGACAGATTATGTCGTCAACGTTTCTCGTCTTTATTTCGGCAAGGACTTTGGTCAGCGCTTCCAGGTTAGAGTGTATATCGGAGATTACTGCGTATTTCATGATGCGTATCCCGGTCCTGGGCAAGGAGCCCCCTTCGATGCGCGTCCGGCGACGAAGAAGGAATCCAGCCTGATGATTTCTGAGATGTTGAGACCCGCGGATCTGAAGGAGGAAAGAATATCCCTGTCGAGGCTGCACCCGCCGGCGATGCGCCTCCACAAAGGAGTCATTGCCTTTTCCGCGCGCGCCATCAGAGGCTTGTCCGCAATCGGATGTTCTGCAAAGAAGAAACATCCATCGGGCTTGAGAACTCGCCTGATTTCGGCTGCTGCCGCGAGCGGGTCGCCGATCGTGCAAAAAGTCAGCGTGGAGACCACCGTATCGAACATGTTGTCGGGAAACGGGAGATGTTCAGCCTCTGCCCGGGCGAGTATGATCTGCGACTCCATCCGCCGAAGCGCCTGCTTCACCATGTAAGGGTCCGGCTCGATGGCGTAGACGTGTCTTGCCTTTTCGAAGTGTTTGAAATTCAAACCGGTTCCCGCGCCGATCTCAAGTGTATTGCCGGTGGCATTTCTGACAACCATCCGACGCACCTGTTCGAAACCGAGCTTGTCCGCCGGGACCATCAATGTGTCGTAAATCGCGGCGACGAACAAGTGCGTATTCATATCTTTACTGAACTTTCAATATCCTCGTCAGATATAGGCTTAGTTCCGGGAAATATGTTACGATCAACAGGGCGAACAGCGCGATTGCCAGAAACGGCAGGACGGCCCGGTAGATCTTCACGATGTCCTTTTCAAAACGCAAACTCGATATGAATAAGTTCAACCCCAGAGGCGGGAGCATATAACCTATCTCCAGGTTCAGCAGGAATATCACGCCCAGATGGACCGGGTCTATCCCGTATTGAAGGGCAATCGGGACGATAATTGGCACAACGATGATGATCGCCGAAAATATCTCGACCATGTTAATGACGAGAAGGAAGAGATTCAGAAGAACGAGGAAGGCGAACTTGCTCGCGACGAAATGGTGGATCAGCTGGAAAAGCTGCATCGGGATCTGCTGGTCTATCAGGTAGTTCGTGAGCCCGAGCGCGGTGCCGAGGACCACGAAGATGGCTCCGACGAGCATCATGCTCTTCTTCGTGATGCGCGGAAGGTCCTTGAAGAATTTTATGTCGCGAAGCACGAAGACTTCGATAACGAAGACATAGAATGCCATTATGGCACTAGCTTCGGTGGCCGTGAAAAACCCGGCGTAAATTCCACCGATGATAATGATGGGAAGCGGAATCTCCCATGCAGCCCCCTTCAGCGCATCGAAGGCTTCCCGTGCCGAGAATGGCTGCCGCTTCACACCGGACTTGACGCCGGTGTAAATGCTGAAGAGCGACAGCATTATTATGAGCAATATTCCGGGGACGACGCCCGCGGCGAATAGCTTGTCTACGCTTATGCCGGCGACAATCCCGTACAGGATGATGGGCAGACTCGGCGGGAAAAGGAGACCGAGACTTCCCGACGTGGTCATGAGGCCGAGTGAAAATCTTTCGGGGTACGATTCCTTCACGAGTATCGGGTAAAGCAGTCCGCCGAGTGCTACGATCGTCACGCCAGAAGCGCCGGTGAATGCGGTGAACACCGCGGTCGACATGATCGAGACTATCGCAAGTCCCCCGGGCATCCATCCGAAGAAAGCCTGGGCAAGGCGCACGAGTCTCATCGGCGCCTGGCTCTCCGCAAGGAGGTAGCCGGCGAAAGTGAAGAGTGGAATCGCAATCAACGCGGGGAGGCTGGCCAGCCGGTACAGCTCCACGATTACCGCAGAGGTGTTGACTCCTATCGAGTTGAAAAGAAGAAGTCCGCCCGCCCCGATTAAGACGAAAACTGGCTCGCCAAGCAATACAAGCAGCAGCACGGCGACGCCGATTATGATGTACACCATTTATCAGAAACCTTCAGCGAGTTTTGTAAGGATCGATCCTGCGGTCGTGATGCCGTTCGGCGCCGCCTTCCCCTCTTGTTTCAGCCGACCTCCGTAGTCTGCTGCGGTCCGGTCACCGCGACTTCGATCGCCCTGAAGAGGAAATGAAGTCCGATCAGTCCGAACCCGATGGGTATGATAATCTCAAGGTAGTACGACATCACGTTCTTGCCCAGGACCGTGAAAAGCGGCTGCGTGTTGTACTGGATTTCGTCGGAGACAAACGATGCGCCGGCGAGAACCAGGAAATAGCAAACTACTGCGGCAGTAAGGTCGAGAAAGACCTGTATGATTCTCTGTACAATCGAGGGCAGCCGCTTGGTGATGATGTTGATGGAAAAATGGCGCGACTCTTTCGCGGCGAGAGCTGCGCCAAAGAAACCTATCCACAGGACCAGGTGCCGCAGGAAGACGTCTCCCCAGATTATGCCGGTTGACCAGAACTCCCTTAGAATCACCTGGAGAAACGCCATTACAACAGTCAGGGTCAGGAAAAAAACGAGGAGCGCATTCTCCGTGAACCCGAGCACATTTTCGATCGACCGGAGGATTTTCATTGCCCGGGATGTTCTTTCCTGAATTCCTGAAGAGCCGACTCGACCTGATCGAGCAGCTGCTCGGAATAGAGTTTCCCGACAAGCATCTGGCGGGCTTCCTGTCCGGTCTGATAATAATAGGCGAGCTCACTCTTGGATTTCGGATGGGTCAGGACAATGCCCTTCGACTCCAGCGTCTTTATGGCTGCGAAATTGTCCTTCCTGGATGCTGCCGTGAGCTTCGGAAGATAGATCTGTCCGTTCTTCAGAAGTATCTGCTGCAGATCCTGAGGAAGCCTGTCGAAGTAGCTTTTTGCGATAAGGGCTGCGCCCGACGAGTTCGCGAGAGGCACGTCGAGCATGTACTTCACGTTCGTGAACCACTGCAGTGCAATCATCGCGAGCGGCGGAGAGTAGACACAGTTGATCATCCCGGTCTGAAGGCCGGAGTTCACGTCGGTGATTGAAAGAGGTATCGGCGAAAGATGAAGGACTTTGAACGACACCTGCGCGATCGGGTCGCCCTCCCACATCCACGCCTTGACGTCCTGCATGTCCTTCACCGAGTAAATCGGTTTCTGGGTGAACACATAAACGAATCCGACTTCCGCCCAGCCGAGAAAAACGAAACCGCCTTTCTCGAACGCCTCCTCGAACTGCGGAGTGAATTTCTTGTAGATGTAATCTATCTCGGCGGTATTTCGAAAGAGAAACGGCGTGTCGAGAATCCTGACCTCCGGCGCGATTTCGCCCATTCCCACGCCGGTGAATCCGCCTGCCTGGTATTGTCCGATTCTGATCTTCCGCAGTACGTCCTTTTCATCGCCCGCTATTCCGCCTGGATAAAATTTGAAGCCGAGCCTGCCGCCGCTTTCTTTTCTAACTGCGGCGTCATATTCCTTCATGACGTTCATCCACGTGCTTCCCTCGGGGGCGAGCGTGGCAAATTTTATCGTGTATTCCTGCGCATGGACGGGCAGGGTGGACAGGCACAGGAGGGATAGAAGCGCCAGCGTGCCCTTGAAAATTCTTGACATCATAAACCTCTCAGAAATAATCGCTTTCGTGTTTCAGTAATTCTTCTGCCTTCGCCTTCGCGATCTGGTTTGCGAGATTCTGGTGGGGCAGCAATTTTGTGGGTGCGTCGATAACTTTATGCAGAAGCGACTCGAACAGTTCCTTGTTCTGCGTCATGACCGCATACGACTTAGCATAATAATAATAAATCATGAGAAACTTGCCATCCGTAATCTGGATGGCCTTCTCGAAGTGCAACCGGGCCGCGGTAGTATCGCCTCCGAACATCGCTGGAAGACTGCCGAGAATCGTACCGAAGAACAGGTGCGCGCCTCCGTAGAAGTATGAGCCGTCGTACTTGAGGACGAATTTCATCATGGCTTCCACCTTCGGCAGGTCCGACAGTGCTTCCACGTTGTCGCGATTCAGGTTCACGTAGTTTCCCCACGCGTTGGCGGTCCAGAAGACCGCGGGGACGTCGCTCCTGCCTAACTCGTTCAGCGCCTTGTCGAAATCCGCCATGTCGCCGCTGAAATGCTTCCTGAAGTCCTCGTTCTTGAAGAGGATTCTCAATCCGTAATTCCGCGCTCTCATATAAAACAAGCTTGCCCGCGGTTTGGAAGAGTCTTCGACGAATCCGAGCGCGTAACTCGTATAGCCCTGGGCTCCGAGAAGCAGCAGACTCTCGTCGTTCGGAGATTCCAGTATCAGTCCGTCGAGAAGTTTCAGGTCGGCCGGTATCGCCTGGGAGGCGAGCTTCAGATCCGTCTCACGATTCATCGCCTTGAAGCTTCCCTCGATTATGCCGCTCGTGGCACTGATCGTAATCTGCGTAATCATGCCGCAGCCCTGCAGTGTGAAGAAGAGGAGAGCCGCTGACAAAACTGTCAGGGAGGAAACATCCCGTTTAATCATTGAAATCCTTTGGTCATAAATAAGTAGGCTTTCGGACTGCGGTCGGCTGTGTGTTCTCTCAGATGGAAAGCACCTGCGCCAGCTCGACGAGGCTGTTGTCGACCTGTTTCTTCTTTTCCCAGGTATCTCTCATCGGAGTGAGCACAACCTTGCTGTCGATTTCGCCGGCCATGACGTTGCCTTCGCCGCCCAGAAGAGCCTGAACCGCAGCCGATCCCAGCTTCGCGGCAAGGACCCTGTCTCTCGCGCTCGGACTGCCGCCTCTCTGGATATGGCCGAGGACGGTAACGCGGTAATGCAGATGGACAAACTCGCTCATTCGTCGCGCCAGATCGACGGCTCCCCCGTTGAAGCAGCCTTCGGCGATGACGACGATGCTGCTGCGCTGTCGGCCGCCCGTGGTCAGCTTCTGGCGGATCGCCTCGAAGTTCTCTTCGATCTCCGGTATGGCTATGTACTCCGCGCCCGAGCTTATGCCGACGTCGAGCGCGATGAACCCGGAGTCGCGGCCCATAACCTCAACATAGAATACCCTGTCGTGAGCATCGGCAGTGTCGCGAATCTTGTCTATCGCCTCCACAGCGGTGTTTATTGCAGTATCATATCCGACGGTGAAATCGGTTCCGTAAAGGTCGTTGTCTATTGTGCCCGGAACGCCGACGGTGGGAATCATATGTTCGTCATAGAGGAGCGTCGCTCCCTGAAATGTTCCGTTGCCCCCTACCGCGACAAGTCCGTCGATCCCCTGAGCACTGAGGTTGGCCGCTGCTACTGCCCTACCCTCACGGGTCATGAACTCGGCAGACCGCGCCGTCTTGAGGATCGTCCCTCCCCGTTGAATTATGTTGGACACTGACCGCGGGCCCATCGGAATTAAATCACCTTTAATCATTCCGTTGTAGCCGTGCTGTATTCCGACAACTTCAATATTGTTATATACTGCGGTTCTTACGATTGCTCTCAGCGCGGCGTTCATGCCGGGGGCGTCGCCGCCGCTGGTGAATACACCAATCTTCTTGATTTTACTCATATACTCCTTGGAAAAACGGTATAAATTTACCATTAACCCCCAAAAAATGCAAAGAATGCATGGAACTACCCCTAAAAGCTTGAATTTTTGACCGGATTTACTTAATCATAATTCAGCACACATGGAAAATTTATCTCCACATTTAATGGCCAAGCTCAGGAAAGTGAAGCTTGTGGCCACCGACTTGGACGGAACGCTTCTGAACAACCGGGGACAGGTGTCTGATGCGACCCGTGAATCGGTTCGCAAGCTGAAGCATCTCGGCATAGGCGTGGCTATTCTGACAGGGCGTGCACATTCGTCGGCCGAGCGAATAGCCGACGAGCTGGAGCTTGAAACTCCTATAGTCTCATTGGACGGCGGCCTGGTCCGACTCCCGCACACGAAGGAAAACATCTTCTCCAGCTATATCAACCCGAAGATCGTGACGAGAGTCCTCAACGAGGCGGAGGCACGGTTCTATTCTGTGGCGTTGTTCGTGGACGACAAAATGGTCCGCCATGAATCGGAGGTTTTTCTTCCCGGGTACATCGACAGCCTCGAACTCGACAGTGTCACGACGGATGATCTGTCTAAGTTTGCCGGGAAGGCCATAAGGATCTTCGTCGGAGCCAGTTTGCGCGGCGAGGTGAGCGCGATTGCGCGAAGCGCGTGCGGCTTGTTCTCGCGGGTCGGTACGTCAATCTATCGCAGCTCGCGTGAAGACAATAAATGGTATCTCGAGATAAAGAACAGAGTTCAGTCAAAGGCCACCGGGCTGGCGCATCTGGAGAAGTATCTTCAAATAAACAAGGAGGAGGTTGCCGTACTGGGGGACTTCGAAAATGACGTCAAGGCATTTGGCCGCGCCGGGATCGGGATCGCGATGAAGAACGCAGTTCATGAGTTGAAAGAAAGAGCGGATTGGGTTACTAACCTGACGAACGACGAGGGGGGTGCTTCCGAGTTTCTGGATCTAATTTATGGTGTCAGGGCTAATCATGATTGATGAACTATGACCGGCCTGCAATCCAGACTAAAAAACCTGCGCCGCAGGCTGAAGGAAACCGATTTCGAGAAGAGCATTGTCGCCAAAGTCGCGCTTTTCTTCGGTCTTATTCTCGTGGTAACACTGCTGGCTCCCTCACAAAACCAGCTGACCATCCACTACGAAGTAGGGACGATCTGGACTCATGAAGATGTGATTGCTCCTTTCTCGTTTCCCATTTACAAAGATGAGGGGGAGTACGAGAGAGAGGTCAGGCAGGCCATCGCAAATGTGAAGCCTGTCTACGACAGAATCGAAATGCCGAGGTCCAGGCTCGACTCTCTCGCGTCGTTTATCGGTCAGGTGAGGGAGGCCCTTGAACTGCAGATTAGAATAGACCGCGTCAGGAACAGGAAGACATTCGAAAGGGATTCCATCTCTCTTCAGGCACTGCTTCAGAATCTTCCGTACAGATTTACGAACTCGGAATGGCACGAACTTCTGGTAAGCGTTTACAAATCGCCCTCTATGCTCAGAAGACTGGGCAGCCTGGTACCCCTGATGACCTCGATCATCGTGAGCGATTATCAAACCGGGATACTGGACAGGGCCCGCGATCAGGTCGGATCTTCCGTCATCGTGGTACGGCATCGAAATGCAGAGACGCCGGTTCCCCTCGATCAGGTACTTACCCTTCAGGACGTGTCGAACGAGCTCGAACAGGCATCGGCAACAGTGCTTGCCGGCGATACGACGACTGCCGGGATCCTGTCGAGCGCACTCGCCGCACAGATTCTTCCGAGCCTTACTTACAACCGGGCGCAGACTCAGCGCGAGATAAATGCCGCTGTCGACTTAGTCCCCCGCACTGTCGGCTTTGTGAAGGAAAACGAGAGGATAATCGGGAAGCACGACCGGATAACCAAAGAGATCAAGCTGAAACTTGACTCTCTTGAGAGAGCTCTAAGGGAGAGAACCGGCAAGACCGATCTCATCCTGCAGTTCCTCGGCAAGTTCCTGATGGTCTTCGTCATCATCGGTCTCCTCAGCATCTATCTCTTCCTGTTCAGGAGAAAGCTCTTCTACAACAACAAGATGCTTTCGCTGATTGCAGTGCTCTTCGTCTTCGAGGCGCTATTGATGTTCTTTGCATTTACAGCCCAGACGAAACTGCCGCTGCAGTACCTTATTCTCGTTCCGGTCGCGTCTATGATCATGGCGATAGTGTTCGATTCGCGAGTGGCATTCCAGGCTACGGTCGCCATAGCCCTCCTCGTCGGCGCAATGAAGGGAAACGACTTCAGCGCGGCCTTCGCCTCGTTGAGCGCAGGCGCTTTGGCCGTTTATACGGTGCGGGACATCAAGAATCGGACGCAGATTTTCAGAAGCCTGGTGTTCATCTTCATTGGTTATGGAATCGCCGCCTTCGCGATTTCACTTCAAAAAGGCGAAGACGCAGCGGCCATATTGACGGAGTTCTCATTCATAGGGGTAAACGCGGTTCTTTCGCCGATAATCACTTTCGGCTTCCTGATATTCTTCGAGCGTGTGTTCGGCATAGCAACGGATCTGACCCTCCTCGAACTGTCCGATTTCAACCAGCCGCTTCTGAGAGAACTCTCCCACAAAGCACCCGGTACGTTTCATCATTCAATAATTGTCGGGACCCTGGCTGAAAAGGCGGCCGAGGCGGTGAATGCGAACCCGATACTGGCGCGGGTAGGGGCCTATTATCATGACATCGGCAAGACGATGAAGCCGGAGTATTTCATCGAGAACACCATGGATACCAACAAGTCGAAACACGATTGGCTGCCGCCGGATATCAGCGTGCAGATGGTCGTGTCACATGTGACGGACGGGATCGAGCTCGCAAGGAAGCACCACCTCCCCCAGCGAATCGCAGACTTCATCCCTATGCATCATGGTACGACGCTCGTCGCCTACTTTTACGGAAAGGCCCTTCGAAGGCCCTTTGCTACGGGAGATGTGAGCGAGGACGACTACAGGTATGACGGACCGAAGCCACGGTCGAAGGAAACAGCCATAGTCATGCTCGCCGACTCCGTGGAGGCTGCGACTCGCTCGCTTCAGGACAAGTCGCTTGAAAACGTCAACGCGATGATCGATGCTATCGTCAAAAGCCGGTACGAGGAAGGGCAGCTGGACGAAACGAACCTGACCTTCAATGATCTCACGAAGATCAAGGAGAGTTTCCTGGCCGTATTGTCGGGAATCTATCACAAGCGCATAGAATATCCCGGTCAGTCGGTCGGCAAACCGCCTGCGGGGCCACAGGCGATTGCCCAGCCGGATGCGGGAGAAGGTACACGTGAGAAGGAGCGCAGGGAGGAACCTCCGGCCGCGGCCGAAAGCCGGGAAAAATCGTCGACTGAGGACCGCAGGGAGCCCAAACAGGCACCGCCCCCGCCCAGGAGGAAGAGGGAGGCCAAGTCCCCGACGGTCTCGAAACGCACCAGGCGCCCGAGAAAAAAGTAGTCCCTTGCCGAAAAACCGGCGGTCCCTATGCCCGATCTGAATCCCAGAATCTCGAATCAGCTCGACCTCTTCTTCGAATGGATGAAATTCGAAAAGGGGTTGTCCGACAACAGCCTCATGTCTTATCGCAACGATTTAAAGAGGTATGCGCAATTCATCGAAGCGCGTGGTGCTGCGGGCTTGAACGAGGTTTCGAGGGCGGAAGTCAGAGCGTATTTCAGGTGGCTATTCGACACGGGACTCAAGCAGAGCAGCATTGCAAGGAATTTTTCTGCGGTCAGGAATCTGCATCGGTTTCTTGTCTTCAGAAGAATGTCGGAATCAGATCCGACGGCAAACTTGGAGCGCCCCAGGCCGTCCAAGAAACTACCAGTCGTATTGAACAAAGAAGAAGTCGAGCGACTTATCCGGACCCCCGACACGAGCTCCGACCTTGGTATCCGCGACCGTGCTATAATAGAGACGCTGTATGCTACGGGAGTCCGCGTCAGCGAGCTTGTTAATCTCAAGAAAAGAGATTTAATTAGGAGCGAGAATATAATCAGAGTGTTTGGAAAAGGATCAAAAGAACGAATTGTACCGATTGGCGATATTGCACTGGAATGGATAGGGCGATACGATGTATCGGTTCGATCAAAGCTGCAAAGGAGGCAGGCGCCCGCCAACAGGCAGGGGACCGGTGATTTCCTTTTTGTGAACGCCCGCGGCGGCAGGCTTTCCAGGATCTCGGTCTGGAGGATGCTGCAGAAATATGCCCGGGCCGCCAACATCACCAAGCAAATCCACCCGCATACACTCAGACATACATTCGCAACACATTTGCTCGAAGGCGGCGCTGACATCCGTGCCGTCCAGGAAATGCTCGGGCACAGCGATATCGGCACTACACAGATTTATCTTCACCTGGACAGAAACTATTTGAGAGAGATACTGGACAAGTTCCACCCACGAGGAAAATATGCTAAGTGAACTCTATATACTTCCAATTCTGCTTTTCTCCGTCATAATACACGAGATTTCGCACGGCTATGCGGCGCTGAGGCTGGGTGACCCGACGGCCCGCGACTCGGGAAGGCTGACGCTCAACCCGATCCCCCACATAGATCTTATCGGATCGATTCTGGTCCCTCTGATTTCGCTGCTTACGGTCGGTCAGGTGTTGATAGCATGGGCAAAACCCGTCCCGGTGAACCCGATGAATTTTTCCGATATCCGCCGCGACGAAATGATAGTATCGATCGTCGGCCCGCTATCCAATCTTGTGATGGCGATCGGGTGCGCGTTTATTACGATCGTTCTCCTGCATATTCAACCGATGATAGGTTACGCGGCTTCGTCTTCCATGTTCTACACCTTTCTTCTGAAGATGTTTTCGGGCGGGATTTATCTGAATGTTATTCTCGGCGTTTTCAATCTGGTTCCTATTCCGCCGCTCGACGGCTCACACGTCCTCGAGATGTTCCTCCCCGAATCGGCCGCGGTTACGTACAGCAGGATCGGATTCGTGGGTATTATCCTTATACTTCTCCTCCTGCAGATCCCTGCATTCATGGCCGTATTCAACGCAGCTGTGAACTTCTTCTATGTCCCGTTGTACCAGCTCGTCGTTTCATTCGCATGAGATCTGCCGTCATTCAAAAATCTTAGTGTTAATCGATGTTCGACAGTAAAATAAATCGCAACCATAACCAACCGAAAAGCAAAGAAGTCAAATGATCGTAATGAAATTCGGAGGGACCTCGGTCGAGGACTCCGATGCAATCCGCAGGTTAATAGATATAGTCAAGTCGGAATGCCCGAGAAAGCCCATAGTTTTCGTCTCGGCATGCGCGGGTGTTACCAACCAGCTTCTGAAAATCGCCAGGCTCTCGGCCGAAGGCAAGAAAGGCGAGGCCAACGATCTGATCACTGTGATTCGCACCCGGCACGAGAAGCTGGTCGATGAGCTAATAGCTTCGGAACTTCCGAAGAACTATATGAAGGGGAAGATTTCCGTCTATGCCCACGAGCTCAGGAATTTTTCCCAGGCAATATCCGTACTCGGTGAAGTCACCGGCAGGTCGCGCGACGCCGTGGCCTCGTACGGCGAGCGCCTTTCGTCCATGATAATTGCCCAGGCGATGGAAGAAGACTCGGTCAAGGCCGCATTTGTGGACGCCCGCGAGTTCATGATAACCAACGCCGAGTATTCTAACGCCGTGCCTTTGCTCGACAAGGTGGAAGCAAGATCCAGGGAGATGCTTCTTCCGCTCGTGCAGGACTCTTATGTGCCTGTGACACAGGGGTTTATCGGGTCAAACGAAGCCGGCATCACGACTACGATCGGCAGAGGCGGTTCGGACTACTCTGCGGCCATTGTCGGCGCTCTTCTCGATGCCGAGGAAATTCAGATATGGACGGATGTGGACGGCGTGCTGACAGCAGACCCTTCAATCATGCCCGGCGCGAGGCGGATAAGGAAGATGTCGTTCAACGAGGCCTCCGAGCTCGCCTACTTCGGCGCGCGGGTGCTTCACCCTAAAACCATTCTTCCGGCTGTGGAAAAGAATATTCCGGTTTACGTCCGCAATTCCCGGAATCCGTCCTATCATGGTACACTGATAACGAAGGGCGACGAAAACGAAGAATGCATCGCCAAGTCGATAGCGTACAAAGAGCGCATTACGCTGCTCAACCTGGTGTCGAGCCGGATGTTCCTCGCGCCCGGGTTCCTCGAAGCCGTTTTCGAGGTTTTCAACAGACACAGCACGATCGCGCACGCCGTGGCGACCAGCGAAGTGAGCATCTCGGTCGCGATCGACGATACATCCGAGCTGGAATCCATGAAGAAGGAATTTGAAGAATTCGCAGAAGTGTCGTCCTCGAGCGGAAAGGCGATCGTCTGTGTCGTCGGAGAAAATATCCGCCACAGTCCGGGAATAGTGGGAAGGATATTTTCGGCCCTCGACGGTATAAGGATAAACATGATTTCACAGGGAGCGTCGGAAATAAACATAGGCTTCGTCGTGGACGAGAAAGACATCGAACCCACCGTGCGCGCACTGCACGGCGAGCTTTTCGATAACCCCTCGTCGCGCAGCCTGTCCGCCGATATTTTCGATTGAACAGCGGGTGAATCGAGTCAAACAAAATCACAACATGAAAATGACGGAACAAATAAGGTTTGAAGGAAATCAACTCAAGATTGAAAATCTGCGCGCCGCCGATCTCGCGGATAAATATGGTACACCCCTCTACGTTTACAGCGCGAATCAGATAACGAGGAACTACAAACTCCTGAGCACCGCTTTCAGCAGCATACCGAACATGAGAATACTCTATGCGTTGAAAGCGAATTCGAACGGGGAAATCCTGAAGCACATACGCTCGCTCGGAGCGGGTGCCGACACGGTGTCCGGCGGCGAAATATTCATGGCGTTGAGAAGCGGCTTTGCCCCCGCGTCGATCTCTCTCGCGGGAGTCGGCAAGACCAACCGCGACATAGACTTCGCACTCTCACAGGGAATCGGCGCAATTATCGTGGAATCCGACGAGGAGCTGGACATAGTTTCCGAACGGGCCACTGCTCTCGGAAGGGAAGCCCGTGTTTCTGTCAGAGTAAACCCGGACGTGGACGCGCACACGCATCCCCACATCTCCACCGGCCTGAAGGAGAACAAATTCGGTGTGAACCTCGACCGCGCCGGCGAAACCGTGAAGCGTGCGTCGAGAATGAAGAACGTCGAATTCGTCGGGATACATTCTCACATCGGGTCGCAGATAACGGAGATCGAACCGTTTGAAGAAGCGGCGGAGTCGATTAGACAGTTTGCACTGAAACTCGGGAAAGATGGAATCCCCGTGAAGCAAATAGACTTCGGCGGCGGCATCGGCGTGCGCTACAGGAACGCGGTCAGGAATGACCTGCTGCCGAAGGAAAACATTGAGGAAGGATCGATAGACCTCTCTGCCCTCGCTGAACTTCTGAAAAACAGATTGTCGCTTCCAGGATGTGAGCTTGCTCTCGAGCCCGGCCGCTTCATCGTCGCGGAAGCGGGAGTGCTTCTGACCCGGGTTCTTTACAGGAAGGAATCTTCCGGCAGAACCTTTGTCGTCGTGGATGCCGGCATGAACGATATGATGCGGCATGCGCTGTATTCCGCTTATCACCAGATTGTGCCCGTCGAATTGCGCGACCACGACTCGGAAACTGTAGATGTCGTCGGTCCGGTATGTGAGACAACAGACTCGTTTGCCGTTCAGCGCCGGCTGCCGGCAGTGAAAAGAGGCGATCTTCTTGCCATCCTAACCGTCGGCGCATACGGCTTCACACTGTCGTCGAGTTACAATTCAAGGCCGAAGCCTGCCGAAGTATTGGTCGATAAGGATTATGCGAGAATCATTCGCGACAGACAGACGTACGAAGATCTGGTTTGAGGTTGGAAATTCATTGATTGAACAAAAAAGAGTTCATTAGGCAACGCATAAGGATATCGGAAAAATGAAGCAATATAATGTAGCGGTCGTCGGCGCAACCGGACTCGTCGGGCGCAAGATGACGCAGGTTCTCGAGGAAAGGAAATTTCCCGTCAGGAAATTGACCCCGCTCGCTTCTGAGCGGTCGGCCGGAAAAGAGATCGTATTCAACGGTGAGAAGATAAAAGTGCAAAAACTCACACCGGAGAGTTTTGGCGGAATAGAAATTGCCCTGTTTTCCGCCGGGGCAACCGTCAGCAAAGAGTTCGCTCCCATCGCGGCGAACGCAGGAGCGGTTGCAATCGACAACAGCAGCGCCTGGAGGATGGACCCGGAGATTCCGCTTGTAGTTCCCGAAGTCAACCGCGGCGACATATTCAAGCATCACGGGATTATCGCAAACCCGAACTGCTCCACGATACAAATGGTCGTCGCGTTGAAGCCGCTGCACGATAAATACAGGATCAGGCGCGTGGTAGTTTCTACTTACCAGTCCGTTACGGGTGCCGGACAGAAGGGGGTCGCACAGCTCGACGCCGAGCTTGCAAAGCAGCCTGTGCACAATCCGAAATTCCCGCACAAGATCGCGTTCAACTGTCTCCCGCATATCGACGTATTCTTCGACGACGGATACACGAAGGAAGAGCACAAGATGACCTTCGAGACTGCGAAGATTATGGGAGACGAATCGATAAAGGTTACGGCCACGTGCGTTCGCGTGCCGGTCTTCGGCGGACACAGCGAAAGTGTCAACATCGAGTTTGAAAAGCCTTACGAACTGAAGGATGTGTTCGAGGTCCTGAAAAAATCCCCGGGGATTATTGTCGTGGACGATCCATCGAAGAACGTATATCCGATGCCGCTCGACGCGTACGAGAAGGACGAGGTATTTGTCGGCCGTATAAGACGGGACGATACCGCACCCAATTCACTCAACATGTGGGTCGTATCGGACAATATCCGCAAAGGTGCAGCGACAAACGCAGTTCAAATCGCGGAAGAACTGATAAAAGGAAGAGACTAGCCCCGACAGCGCGGGCGGTTCTCCAGCCGTGTAAGAGTTCTCCTCTGCCCGGGCAACAGCTGCTCACGGCTGCATCGCAAGGTACTGCGCACCTCACATTTGCCGATCCCTCATGAAGTTACCGAGGGCTTTCTTTAGTAAATTATTCCAAACAGGAGTCCTCAATGGCTACGAAAAGATTCTTCATCCTCGACGGGACGGCGCTCGCTTACCGCGCATATTTCGCGATGATAAGCCATCCTCTCATAAACTCCAGGGGAGAGAACACGAGCGCGATATTCGGTTTTGCCAACTATCTGATGAAGATCATCGGTGACGAGAAGCCGGACTACCTCGTTGCCGTTTTCGACACTCCCGAACCGACCTTCCGCCACAAGGAATATCCCGAATACAAGGCAACCCGCGAGAAGATGCCCGAAGAGATGGCGGGACAATTGGGGAACATCAAGAAGATGCTGAACTCGTTCGGCGTTCCGACCATTGAGCGGCCGGGTTACGAGGCGGACGACGTGATAGGAACTCTCGCACTCCTCGCCGCGAAGGAAAACATCGATGTATACATGGTCACGGGCGACAAGGACTTCATGCAGCTCATTACTCCGAGAATCAAAATGTACAAGCCCGGGAGGAGCGGGACGGACGTCGAGATAGTTGATGAGAAGGGGGTCGAGAAGAAATTCGGAGTAAAGCCGTCGCAGGTAATAGAGGTGCTCGCGCTCACGGGCGATGCGGTCGACAACGTGCCCGGGATAAAAGGCGTCGGGGAGAAGACCGCCATACCTCTTATACAGAAATACGGAACCGTGGAGAAAGTCCTGGCGAACGCCGACATGATAGATAAACCCGCGCTGCGTGAGAAGATTAAGACCGGAAAAGAAATGGCGCGTCTCTCCAGAAAGCTTGTCACGATCAAGACCGATGTACCGCTCGGGGTGGATTTTCATTCACTGAAAGAGAGAAATCCCGACGGTGCGGAGGTAGCCAGGCTATTCAACGAACTGGAATTCCGGACTCTGCTCAAGCGTGCACAGCAGGTGGTTGGGGGCAAGGTGGAGGAGGAAGCGGCACAGCCCGAGCCGGAAACCGCGGAGGAGCCGGAGTTCGCCGATTTCAAGGATATTAAGTCCGTCAAGCACCGCTACGAGCTGATAACCGACGCGGCTGCTCTTCAGAAATTGGCCGAAAAGCTCAAAAAAGCCGAACTCGTGTCGATGGATACCGAGACTACGAGCATAGACCCGCTGAGGGCCGAGCTCGTCGGGATTTCCTTTTCGGTAAAGCCGCGGGAAGCTTACTACATCAACGTCGCGTCCGAAGGAGGCGATCTCTTTTCGGGTGCCGAAGCTGTCCCGGGAGTCAGCGTCAAGAATGTCGTCAGAATCCTGAAACCGATTTTCGAGTCGACAAAGATCAGGAAAGTCGGTCAGAACCTCAAGTATGATGTCCTCGTCCTTTCCAATTACGGCATCTGGACGCGCGGCATTTCTTTCGACTCGATGGTCGCCGCGTATGTCGTCGACCCGGACGGACAGCATAATCTCGATGCTCTGGCGAGAAAATACCTGGGATACGAGCCGGTTCCCATTGAAGAGCTCATAGGCAAAGGCAAGAACCAGAAAAGCATACGCGATGTGCCGCCCGAAGTTGTCGCCGAATACTCTGGTGAGGACGCAGATGTTGCGCTGCAGCTCATGGAGTCTTTACAGAACAAGCTGGACAAGACGAACCTCACGGCACTCTGCGAGAAGATGGAATTCCCTCTAATCGAGGTGCTTGCTTCGATTGAGCGGTGCGGGGTTAAGATTGATACGGAGATACTCGGCCAGATCTCCAAAGAGCTCGAGCGAATGATCGAGAACATGGAGACCGAAGTTCACGGGCAGGCCGGAGAGGAGTTCAACATAAACTCGCCGAAGCAGCTCGCGGAAATCCTGTTCAACAAGATGGGACTTGTACCGACAAAGAAGACCAAGACCGGCTATTCCACGGACGTCTTCGTGCTCGAGGAGTTGAGCGCCCAGCATCCCATCGCGGAGAACATTCTCAATTACAGGAAGCTCACCAAGCTGAAGGGTACATACGTCGATGCTCTTCCGACTCTGATCAACCCGAGGACCGGAAGGGTGCATACTTCGTTCAACCAGACCGTTGCGGCAACCGGGAGGCTTAGCTCGTCGGATCCGAACCTTCAGAACATACCGATACGCGGCGAAATGGGGAAGGAAATACGGAAGGCGTTCGTGCCGGGAGAAAAGGGCTGGGTGATGCTCTCGGCGGATTATTCACAGATAGAGCTTCGCGTCATGGCACACATCTGCAAGGATGAAGGACTGATCGACGCATTCAAGAAGCACGAGGACATTCACCGGACCACGGCATCGAAAGTGTTCGGCGTGGCGCCCGAGAAGGTCACTTCCGACATGAGGCGGAAGGCGAAGGAAGTGAACTTCGGGCTTCTTTACGGAATAGGACCTTACGGGCTGAAAATACGACTCGGAATATCCCAGGGTGAGGCGAAAGAAGTAATCGATACTTACTTTCAGAGGTTCCCGAGAGTCAGAGAATACATAAGCGGCACGGTCGAATTTGCCAGGAAGCACGGATATGTGGAGACCCTTCTGGGAAGAAGGCGGTACCTGGCGAACATCAACAGCAAGAATTCCGCGGTTCGAAACGCCGAGGAGAGACAGGCGATCAACATGCCGATACAGGGGACTGCTGCCGACATGATCAAACTTGCAATGATCGATATCTACCGTGAAATGGAAAAGCGGAAAATGAAATCCAGGATGATACTGCAGGTACATGACGAGCTTGTATTCGAGACACCGAAGAGCGAGCTCAAAGAGCTCGAAGAGCTGGTTGCGCAGAAAATGAAAAATGCGATGAAACTCAGCGTACCAGTCGAGGTAGAGCTGGGTACCGGTCCGAATTGGCTCGATGCCCATTGAGCGGAAAGAGAGAGTGTAATCTCATCATTCCAGTCGGTTGTCCCCGAAAACCACGGCAAAATGTGGCAGCCGCGACCGCTTGAAGGCGAATCCTGTTCGAATGTTAAAGGAATAACATTTTAACCCGATATAAATGTGAAGGACAGAATATATAGTGATTTTCCGAATGAGTTATGAAACTACCCCTGCCGTTTAAACCGGTAGCCTCAGAAGACCGCGAAGGACTCGATCTCGCAAGGGCTTTCCATGCCTTTATCTGGATAATGATAGGAATCTTCACGGTCTTCCTGATCCTCGGCTCAATTATCCATCCTGACGACGTTCACCACTGGTCTAATATTTACGCAGTCACCCTCACAGGCAGCATCATTGCCCTGTGGCTTAACGGTCGCGGCAAGACACGGGCTGCGGTAGTTCTAATCCTGGCGGTTCAATGGGCGGTGCTCACGGTCTTCAGCACGGCTTATGCTCATGTCATTCCTTCCAACAGCGGAAGGTACGTGCTCATTGTTGTCGCTGCCGGATTGATTCTCGGAATGAGGTCGGGAATCGTGGCGGCGATCATTTGCGGGATGACCGAGATAGTCCTGGCGTACCTGACGAAGGTCGGCGTGCTCCACGCAGTTGCCGGGCGCTTCTCCTCATTCGGATTGCTTTTGCACTTGTTGTTCCTTGCTGCCGCGGCATCGCTGCCATATTACGCGACCCGCAGCATAAAGGATGCTCTGACCAGAGCAAGGGAGGAATTGGATGAGCGGCGCCGGGCTCAGGAAGCCCTTCGGCGAAGCGAAGAGCGCTATCGCGCCTTCATCGAGCAGTCTCCGGATCCGATTACCGTCCATGCAGACGGCAAGTTCGTATTTGTGAATCGCGCGGCGTCTGAGTTTTTCCGCGCGGGTTCGCCCGACGATTTGATCGGGAAATCCGTACTCGATATTGTACACCCGGAATTTCATGAGGGTTTCAGTTCCTCGCTGGACGAACTTCAGAAGGCCCCCATGTCCACACAACTCGTGGAACAGAAACTGGTAACCCTGGACGGCTCCGTCAAGGATGTCGAGGCGGTCAATACGCCGACTGTGTTTTTCGGTAAGCCGACGATCCAGACTATCATCAGGGACGTGACCGAGCAGAAGAGGATCAAGGAGCAGATGCGTCTTCAAAGCACCGCTTTGAACTCCGCTGCAAACGGGATTGTAATTACCGAGAGGAACGGCAAAGTCGCGTGGACGAATCCGGCGTTCGAGCAGCTTACCGGCTACGACCTTTCGGAAGCATTGGGGCGGGACCTCAGGGAGCTGGTCAAATCAGGGAGAGAGAACCCGGGAGTCTACACAGAGCTGTGGGACACCATTCTGGCGGGAAGAGAATGGCGTGGAGAAATTGTCAACCGACGGAAAGACGGGGCATTTTACACAGAACATATGAGCATCACGCCGGTGCGCGACGACCGTGGTGAGATTACTCACTTCGTCGCAGTCAAGCAGGACATTACCGCTCAGAAGCTTCTCGAGGAGCAACTTCTCCAGTCTCAAAAACTGGAGGGCATCGGGCAACTGGCGGGAGGAGTCGCCCACGATTATAATAACATACTGAATGTGGTAATAGGATACAGCGAGCTCCTCAAGCGCAAATTCAAGGGGAACGATCAGGCGCAGCAATCCATCGAGGCGGTCCTTGCTGCGGCGAAGAGAGGGGCCGGGCTTACGAGACAACTCCTCGCATTTGCGCGAAAGGAGATAACTTCTCCGAAGATCATGAACATGAACACGGCCATAGATTCGATTCGCGAAATGCTTCATAGAATCGTCGGTGAGAACCTGAGGCTCGTATTCGTTCCCGGTAAGAATTTGTGGAACATAAAAATAGATGCAACGCAATTCGACCAGATTCTTGTCAATCTCGCTACCAACGCGCGTGACGCGATAAGGGATATCGGGACGATTACGATGACCACCGAGAACGTCGGGGCATTCGAGGCTTCGCTTTTAAATCATCCGGACATAGAGACGCGAGAATATGTGAAGATGTCTTTCCGGGACGACGGTGAAGGTATGTCCAGGGAAGTGATGAAAAGAGTGTTCGAGCCCTTCTTCACGACCAAAGCGAAGGGCTCCGGAACCGGGCTCGGCCTTTCGACCGTGTACGGCATCGTCAGACAGAACGGCGGGGCGATAACGGTTTCAAGCGAACCCGGGAAAGGAACAGTTTTCGAGGTATACTTCAGGCGGTTCATGGGTGAAGTCGATGGAGTCTCCATGGAGATGCCGGATGAGGCGCTGAAAGGGATCGAAACCATCCTGGTCGTAGAAGACCAGGCAGATCTGCTCAAGATGGTCAAGATTACGCTCGAGGACTACGGCTACAATGTTATGACGTCGCTCGACCCGGGCGAAGCGCTGTTGCTCTCCGACGCCTATCCCGGACGAATTCACATGCTCCTTACGGATTTAATAATGCCCAGGATGAACGGCATGGAAGTCAGCCTGAAAATTTCGAGGCTTCGGTCCGGAATAAAGACTCTCTTCATGTCCGGGTATGGACTCAACTCGATTGCACCGGGTGCGCTCTTCGACGAAGGTTTCGAGTATATTCAGAAGCCATTCAGCCCGCGCGAGCTGGCGGGCAAAGTCCGTGAGGTTCTAGGTTCCTGAACTCACTCCCCGGCCGCTATCAGTTGCGAGCTTCTGCCATCATATAACCCGCCGGCAACCGATTCAGATATTCACTCCGAAGACAGACCTGACCAATAGCCCGACCGCGTAGGTTACGCTCACTGCGATAACCAGGATGACGAGATTTGTCAGTATGCGCCTCGACATCCTCATGCCGGAGAGGAAAGCGATAACAGTCGAAATGAAAATCATTATGACCGCAGCGATGACTACCGGCCAGAATATATTCTTTGCGCCTAAAAGCACCGGCACTACCGGGACGAGCGCGCCCAGTATGTAAGATATGCCGACCACGATTGCCGACTGAAAGGCGCTGGAGGTTCCGCCATCGGACGTATCTTCCTTCTCCCGCAGGAAAGCCTTCTTTGCAGATTCAATTTTCTCGACTTCCGTTTGTGAATTCACTGCAGCGTAGGCGCCGGCCGCCATCGAAAACGCGCCTGCGACCGCCACCGCGAAGCTTGCGGAAATGACGGCTGGAATCGTCGAGAGTGCCGCGAAGAATCCCGAGACCGCTCCGAGTATCTCCACGAGTCCATCGTTGAGTCCCAGAAAAATATCTCGAACCCGCTCCGGGTGGATCCGGCGTTCGATAGAGGACGAAACGATGTCGTCTTCATGCTTGAATTCATCTTCCAGGATTTTCTGCACGGCGCTTCCCATCGGCGTCCCTTTGTACTTCTGCCAGACCGTGACGTACTTTCTCACGCCGTAGACTTCTATCGCCTCGAGCACGAGATGCGTGCCGAGGTCGCCGAGAATCCTCGCGATGAAAGACAGTACCGCCAGCTTGAGACGCCTTCTGAAGTTCAGGCGTTCCACTTTGATGGAGAAGAAATCCTCCCAGAAAGCCAGGTGCTTGGTTTCCGTCGGGATCAGCTCGGCGAACATCGGTTTCAGATCGTCGGCTGCAAATCCGCTCATCTTCTTGTAAAGAGTGAGATCGAATAGTTCGTCAAGAACTAACTGCTTGCCAAGTTTTTGATCCATGATGGATAAAACTTAGAACCTGGTGGGCTAACATGCCAGAGGAGTGTTGGGACAAAAGAAGAGAGGGCCGGTCGAATCTCTACTTGAGAATGAAGAGTGAGACGAGTTTGTATGCGGCGGCTCCTATGAGAGCGGCCATAGGGATTGTAAGAATCCAGGCCATGACTATGTTTCCGGCCACTCCCCACCTGACAGCTGAGACTCGTTTCGTGGCTCCGACCCCCATTATTCCGCCGTTTATCGTGTGTGTCGTGCTCACCGGTATTCCCGAAAAAGTGGCGATTAGAAGCGTGATCCCACCGGCGGTCTCGGCGCAAAACCCGTCGACCGGCCGGAGCTTCGTAATTTTCTGTCCCATCGTTTTCACTATACGCCAGCCGCCGAAGAGAGTCCCCAGCGCAATGCTGAAGTTGCACACGATGATGACCCAGAATGGAACATCGAAAGTTTTCAGGACTCCCGATGTGACCAGAAGCCCGGTAATTACGCCCATGGTCTTTTGGGCATCGTTTGTGCCGTGGCCTAAGCTCAGAAATGCCGCCGAGAGGAGCTGAAGTTTTCTGAACGCCCCGTTGATTGCGGTCGAAGACCTTTTGTGGAAGAGCCAGGTGACCGTTGTCATTAGAATGAAAGCAACTACGAGCCCCATGAGAGGAGCTACCACGATGAAGAGCAAAGTCCCTGTCCACCCCTTGTAAAGTATGGCGGAAAATCCTGCTTTAGCTATTGCCGCTCCGCCATACCCACCCATGAGCGCGTGAGAGGAGCTCGTAGGAAGTCCGTAATACCATGTAATCAGATCCCAGGCAATCGCTCCGAACAGACCACTCAGTATCACGTAGACGTTGATGGCACCGAGCGCTACGAGACCTTTCCCGAGTGTATCGGCTACTTTGAGTCCGAAGAAGAAAGCCGCAATGAAGTTGAAGAAAGCGGCCCACGCAACAGCCTTCCGGGGCGATAAAACACGAGTCGAGACGACTGTGGCAATCGAGTTCGCAGAATCATGGAAGCCATTCAGGAAGTCGAAGACAAGTGCGACGAAGATTATGAAGACTACGATTGCTGTCACTTTGAAAGAAAAGAATCACGCATGTTTGATCAGGATTGATTCAAGGACGTTCGCCACGTCTTCACAACGATCCGTAGCCGTCTCAAGTCCTACGTATATTTCCTTGAGCTTAATCAGCTCTACCACATTCTTTTCATTTTCGAACAGATCTGCGATTGCGAGAGCAAAGACAGTGTCGGCATCGTTTTCGTATTCGTTTACCTTTTTGAAGATCTCCTGGAGCTTCGCCGAGTTTCTAAAGTCTCTAAGATACGAGACACCCTTCCCAAGCGCTTCAACGGATTGCTGGATTATTTCGGTGAGACGACGCATATACGGAGTATCGGCCCGAACGTTGTACAATACGAAACGCGAAGCGCTGCCGTTAATGAAATCGATGATATCATCCAGTGAGGAGGCAAGCTGGTGTATGTCCTCACGATCGAACGGGGTGACGAAGGTCGCATTCAGTTCGGCGAATATCTTGTGAGTTACCTCATCAGCCTGGTGTTCCAGGTCTTCTATCTCCGAAACAAGCTCCCTTGTTTGAGCGGGGTCGGCGCCCATGAGCTTTCTCAGGGAGACGGAAGCCTTCTGAATGAGTCTGGTAGATTCCTCGAATAACGTATAGAACTTCTCGTCATGAGGTAGTAGGATTTGAATCAATCTGTCGATTTTCACATGCCCGCCACAATCGATTAGTAAATTACGAAGCTTGAAAAATTTAATCGGCAGAATCGGTTTTTCAAAATGGCGGCAGAAATATTCTGATCGGGAAACACATGTCGAATTGCGCGCGATTTAAGGCTATTGCCCGACGCCTGACTTGATTTTATCTGCAGGATTCCGAAATTAAAAGAGGCCGTAAACGGCTTCGCGATTCGCTGATTGATAATCGGCGATAGCTAACTTAAATTAAGTGGTTGAGATTCGGCTTGTGAGGATTGGAATTGCATGTTGAAACTCGTTAACCTCTGTCAGTGTTGGAATTGACGATCGAACAAAAATACTGGGTCGGAAATGGAAGGTAATTTTTCTAATCGGGTGCAGGACGTCATCAGGCTAAGCCGTGAAGAGGCCTTGAGGCTGGGACACGATTTCATCGGAACGGAGCACCTTTTGCTGGGTATCATCAGAGAAGGCGAAGGAATTGCGGTCAAAATCCTCAGAAACCTCGGCGTTGACCTGTATAAGTTGAAAAAAGCGGTCGAGGACACGGTCCGCACCTCGGGGGGAACGTTGACAATCGGCAACATTCCTCTTACAAAACAGGCCGAAAAAGTCCTCAAGATCACTTATTTGGAGGCGAAACTCTACAAATCGGATGTAATCGGGACGGAGCACCTCCTTCTTTCGCTTCTTCGTGATGACGACAATGTAGCGTCGCAAATCCTTCACCAATTCAATGTCAGCTATGACAGTGTCCGCCAGGAGCTCGATAACATAATAAACGGCAGACCTTCACAGCCGGCTGCCCAGCAGGCCCAGCATTCCCAGGGACCCGGCGGGGAGTCACGCAAAGGTGAAAAATCCAAGACGCCCGTTCTGGATAATTTCGGCAGGGACTTGACGAAACTGGCAATCGAAGACAAGCTCGATCCTATAATCGGACGCGAAAAGGAAATCGAGCGGGTAGCACAGGTGCTTGCAAGGAGAAAGAAGAATAATCCGGTTCTAATCGGTGAGCCCGGCGTCGGAAAGACGGCCATTGCAGAGGGCCTCGCGCTGCGAATAGTTCAGAAGAAAGTCTCCCGCGTCCTGCACAACAAGAGGGTCGTGACGCTCGATCTCGCTGCCCTGGTTGCCGGCACGAAATACCGCGGCCAGTTTGAAGAGCGCATGAAAGCGGTTCTCAACGAGCTTGAAAAGGCAAAAGACGTAATCCTGTTCATAGACGAGCTTCATACGATAGTAGGGGCCGGTGGCGCATCGGGATCGCTCGACGCATCGAACATGTTCAAACCGGCACTTGCGAGAGGCGAAATACAATGCATCGGAGCAACAACTCTTGATGATTACAGGCAGTATATCGAAAAAGATGGCGCACTCGACAGAAGATTTCAAAAAATCATGGTGGAGCCGACATCGGTCGACGAGACGATACAGATCTTGCAGAATATCAAGCAGAAGTACGAAGAGCATCACAACGTACGGTTTACTGACAGGGCGATAGATTCGGCCGTGAAGCTCAGCGACCGCTACATGACCGACAGGTTCCTGCCGGACAAGGCCATCGACGTAATGGACGAGGCGGGGAGCCGGATACACCTGGCAAACATTATTGCCCCGAAGGAAATCGTCGAGCTGGAAGAAGAAATCGAGAAGATTAAACAGCAGAAGAACAAGGTCGTAAAGACTCAGGATTTTGAGGAAGCAGCCCGTCTGCGCGACCTCGAGAAGAAACTTCTCTCCGACCTGGAGATCGCGAAGCGCGAGTGGGAATTGAAGGCCGAGACGACCGTCCACGAAGTTACGGAAGATCATGTCGCCGATGTCGTTGCAATGATGACCGGCATCCCCGTGAACAAGATAGCCGAGAGCGAATCCGCCAAGCTTCTGAAAATGTCCGAAGAGCTCAGGAAAGTCATCGTCGGACAGGACGAAGCCGTGAACAAACTGAGCAAGGCTATCCGCCGCGCGCGGGCCGGCCTTAAAGATCCCAAGCGGCCGATCGGGTCGTTCATTTTTGCCGGACCTACCGGTGTGGGAAAGACGGAGCTCGCCAAGGCCCTTGCCAAATACCTCTTCGATTCCGACGACGCTCTGGTGAGAATCGACATGTCGGAATACATGGAGAAATTCAACGTGAGCAGGCTCGTCGGAGCTCCTCCGGGATACGTCGGCTACGAAGAAGGCGGCCAGCTGACCGAAAAGGTCAGGCGCAAGCCGTACAGCGTCGTCCTGCTGGATGAAATAGAAAAAGCTCACCCCGACGTATTCAACATCCTGCTTCAGGTTCTCGACGACGGAATACTGACGGACAGCCTTGGCAGGCGCGTCGATTTCAAGAACGTGATCCTGATTATGACGACAAACATCGGCACCCGCGAGATAAAAACAACAGGCTCGTTCGGGTTCGGTCAGTCGACGACTGAAGACAAGTACACTTCCATGAAGGGCGTGATCGAAGAGGCAATGAAGCGGCTCTTCAATCCGGAATTCATGAACAGGATCGACGACGTTATTATTTTCCATTCGCTCGAAACGAACGACATCAAGAAGATCATCGACATACATACCGAGAGCCTCAGGAACAGGCTGAACGCGCTGGGAGTGAAGCTCGAGTTGACGAAGCATGCGAAGGATTTTCTTGCCGAGAAAGGTTTCGATCCGGCCTACGGGGCGCGTCCGCTTCGCCGGGCGGTACAGCGTTACCTTGAGGATCCGCTTGCGGAAGAGATGCTGAAAGGAACTTTTACGGAAGGGATGGTCGTCAAGGTCAAGGTCGACAAGCGTTCGGGCGAGCTGAAGTTTTCCGAGGTCAAGGCGAAGACCGAGACGAAGGATCCGAACCTGTCGGATGTAAGCACAAGCTGATACGGCAAGCTCTTTTGACGAGGCGCTGTGCGGCCAACTGACCGTCCGGCGCCTCTTTTGTTTTTGCCCGCCGCTAAATTATATTTTCCTCTGAGATCCAACATAACCGATACTTTTACCAGCATTAAGGAAGCGTAAATGAACAAGAAGACAAAGAAGGTCCAGAAGAAGCATCACAAGAGGGTGAAGAAGATCAAGACAAAGATAAGGGCCAGGAAGGCCCAGGCCAGTAAGGCAAAGGCGGCCGGGGCGCAGTAATCCAGGCCGATCAAAGAAGCATTCCCCATCCTCATTTGATGCGTCAGGGTTAAATTGAAGTCGTATGTGAAGGAACTGGAATATGCGCTCGGAGTCGTGAAGGCTTCGGAGCGAATAACTCTCAAGTACTTTCGATCGAAGTTCCGTGTAGACTATAAAACGGATAAGAGTCCGGTAACGATCGCGGACAAATCGTGCGAGAAATTCCTCATCCGCGAACTATCGAAGAAATTTCCCCACCACGGTTTCTACGGCGAAGAGTTCGGCGATAATTCGTCGGGCAGCGAGTACCGCTGGATCATCGACCCTATCGACGGCACGCGCAACTTCACCCGGGGCATCCCGTACTGGGGAACCTTGTGCGCGCTTGAGCTCGTCGAAGATCCCTTATCCGGCAAGGGTGAAATAGTTGCAGGGATTATGACTCTCCCGGCGCTGAAGAAAGTGTACTACGCTTCGAAGAAACACGGTGCTTTCTGCAACGGAAAGAGAATCAAGGTAAGCAAGGTGAAAGAGCTCGCGAAGTCCACCGTCGTTTTCGGAGGGCTTAGTTATTTCGTCGGAACGAAATACGAGGAAGCCTTCCTTGGCATTGCGAAGGCGGCTTACCACGATCGCGGTTTCGGCGATTGCTTCGGGTACACCTTCGTCGCGGAAGGCAATGCGGAAGCGATGCTCGACCCGGTCGTGAGTCCGTGGGACGTGGCGGCAATAAAGCCGATCATCGAAGAGGCAGGAGGAGTATTCACCGATTTCGAAGGAAATCCGACGATCTACGGAAAGACCGGGCTCGCGGGGAACCCTTTTCTTCACGAGGCGATCTTAAAGAAGTTTCAGAGATAAAAGCCTGTCTTCGGTTCGGCATCTCTCCCGACGATGCCTGCAGGCAGGCGGCTAGTGAGATACTCCGTTATTTCCCGTGATCTTCATTGCCACCATTGTCATATCGTCATGCTGAGGGGCACTCCCCGTGAATCTCCGCACGCCGCTCTCTATTCTCTCTATCATTTCGCCGACCCCCAGGTGACGGGTCGACTCTATCAGCCTGACGAGACTCTCCTCCCCGAATTCTTTCGCCTGCGAATCCATCGCCTCTGTGAAACCGTCGGTGTAGAAAACCAGCAGGTCTCCGGTCTTGAGGTCGATTTCCATTTCGTCCAGCGTGGCGTCGAATTTGTCTCCGTTGTCGAGGCCGAGCGCGAGCCCGTTCGGAGTATAGAGCTTAGCGGAATCATTTCCCGACGAAAAGAGTGCAAGCGGATTGTGTCCGGCACGCGCAAATCTGACCTTATTTGACTTCGTGTCGACAACCGCATAGATCATGCTGATGAATGTTCCCCTCGGAATCGATCGGTACATGATCTGGTTTATTTTGGAGAGAACGCTTTTCGGCGAAGGCTGATTTTCCGCGGACGCCTGGAGCACCCCCTTCGTCAGGGTCATGTAGATCGCTGCGGGCAGTCCCTTACCGGAAACGTCTGCAATGGCAATCCCGATCAGGCCGTTCGGCATTTGAATGAAATCGTAATAGTCTCCACCTACTTCCAGAGCAGGAATGCATATTCCGCCGAACTCGATGTACGGAATCGTCGGCGTCGTTTTCGGAAGGAGGTTGTTCTGGACGCTCTTCGCGATTTCAAGCTCCTTTGCCATTCGTTCGCGCTCGCTGATCCGCTTGATATGTCTTGGCATCAGGTCGACCGTCAGCTCGAAGTGCTGTTTTTTCAGAATGCCGAGGTAGGCGATCACGACGGGAATTGCCAGGACGAATATGACAAAGGCCGAGTTCCATTCGAAGAACGTATTGCTGGAATTGAAAATGGGTATCACCTGGCGCGCGAGCAGAAAGAGCACGCTTGTCGTGAGTACCGTCAGGAAATCGTACCTGAGAAACAGAAAGATCATTGCCGCGGAAAGCCCGAGCGTGAAAAGAGTTCTCGTGACGGTTAGATACTCCCCGTAGGGAAGTTCATAGAACAGCGATGGAATGAACAAAACCGCCGAGACGAGTATTCCGGTGGTAAGCTTTTTATTTCCGAAATAGGAGAGGAAGCCGAATCTGTATATCGTCTCACAAAACAATCCCATTGCAAAAGCCCACGTCAATGCTTCCAGTGAAGGTAAGTAAGTGTCCAGGGTCGTGCCTGAGCTGACGACGACACCACGGACGGAAAACAGCGGGTGAGCGACAGCGTACAATCCGAGGATGATTCCCGCGAAAGCATATCCGCGAAGGATCGAAGCACCGACTTTTTCGTTGAAAAACTTCAGATGCGAGACCGCATCAAAGGTGAAGAGCTTCTCCGGCCACAGGGCCCGCGCGGAAGATTCGCCGATGCCCCATGCAGAGAAAGTGAGTATTCCTACGAGAGGTGTCCAGAGCACCAGCACCGCCGCCAGAACCACCAGTGCCTTTAGAAAGAGATTCAGTGAACCGATCATCACTCCAGAGGAAATGGACGGAAACGAAAGAATGATTGCCGCGGAGGCAGCAACACCGTACGCCGATCCCACGAAGAGTGCAGATCCGATGCCCGCCTCGCCTTCATTATATCTTTTGAGAAAAACGACAAGCCCAATCGCGAAGAGGACGAAGATTATTACCCATGAGAAGAAAGTCAGAAAAATGTACGGCTGAGTCCACGAAGTGAAGAGCGTGCGGAAATCGTCCGGAACCACGTAGCGAGTCTCCATGGAGATGATGCTCCCACCGCTCACACGAATGGTTACTCTCTGTACGAGGCCGTAGACGCCCTTGTTGTCCCTCACGAATGTAAACCTCCAGTCCTGCCGGTGTTCAAGTCTCACAGGTTCGGAGGTCTTCAAAACCCAGGTCGACAGGTCTATGCCCGTCAGGGCTGAGAGGTCGTGTTCATTCCAGTAGGAGTTCAGCGTAGTGCGGGCGGACGCTTCATCGATGAAGCTGCCGCTTAGCGAATCCGGTATATAGCGTCTGAAATCGAGAAGCTTACCGGTCTGTGAAAGCTGAACCATGAATTTTTCACTTTCACCCATTTGCTTCGACTGATCGAACCAGAGCACATCCCAACGGTTCATGGAGAGGGAATCGCTTTTGACCAGCCTGTTCGCCATCTGCATCCCCGCTTTGTTCTCGAGATAAGTCAACGCCACGGCGTCCTGGATGAAGGTTGTGTTCTCCATGAGCCCGTCATGCAGATTAACTCCGAGTTTGGCGGCCACGTCCCTCGAGATTTGGCGGGCTTCGCCGCGGGTCAACCTGCTGTCGATGGAATAATAAGGGGAATATCCCGGGATGAGGTACACAAAGATGGCGAGTCCGAGTACCGCAGCGGCCCCCAGCAGAACTGCCGAGCGTGTCTTATGCATGGTTGCTGAATTTAGCATTGGCTTCCGATGTTTACAAGTTTTAGGTTGGCTCGAATACCCGGGTTCTTTGCGTTTCCGGCAGTCCAATCGTATATTTTCAAATTCGAGTGAACCAGCCGGTTTGTTTTGTAGTCCATATTTAGGCTTACGTATTGTCCGTAAAAAGTTGCCTTCAATATTCCCTTTGATGGTGTCACAGACTTTATAAAAAAGGAAGGTTTGCGAAATGAAAAGTCGGTTTCTCCTTCTGTCCCTCACGATTGTTCTGGTTGCGTTCTTCGGAACTGCAATATCGCAGGAAATGCCACCGAAAACAGGAAGCGGGTATAACCCACACAAGGTCTTCGATCCGAATTTCGACGATAACGGCAGCTCGGTATATCGCAGTGCCAACGGGGCGCCTGGACCACAGTACTGGCAAAACAGGGCTGACTACAGGATTGCCGCAACTCTCGACACAACTTCCAAGACAATTACCGGAAAGGTCGAGATTACCTATACCAACAACAGCCCGAACGAACTGCCCTACGTCTGGCTCCAACTGGAACAGAACCAGCTGAGCAAAGGATCGAGAGGCGTCATCACATCGGGGAACACTCCCAGAAAATTCTACGGGGGCGATGACATAAAATCCGTGAAGGTAAGAGAAGGACAGAAGACATTTTCTGCTGATTACCTGATCAACGACACCCGCATGCAGATCCGGCTTCCTCATCCGATCTCCCCGAAAGGCGGGAAGATTGAAATCATCATCGGCTATTCGTTTGTCGTGCCGCCCGCCGGCTACGGACGGACGGGTTGGATGTATACAAAGAACGGGGCCATTTACGATATCGCGCAGTGGTATCCGAGGATGTCGGTCTATGACGACCTGAACGGATGGAACAACCTCCCCTTTCTCGGAGCCGGTGAATTCTATTGCGAGTACGGCAATTTCGATTATAGTGTAACGGTACCTTCGGATCAGATAGTCGTCGGCTCCGGCGTTCTACTGAACCCGAAATCCGTACTGACATCCAGGGAGATAAAGAGAATTGCCGAGGCGAGGAAGAGCGATAAACGGGTCTTCATCATATCGCCGGAGGAAGTCGCAACGCCGGAGACGCGGCCGACAGAAAAGGGAATGATGACCTGGCATTTCGAGATGAAGAATGCACGAGATGCCGTTTGGGCGTGCTCACGGGCCTTCATTTGGGATGCCGCGAGGATAAACCTGCCGAGCGGAAGGAAGTCGCTCGCCGAATCGGTTTACCCGATCGAGAGCGCTGCCGACTCGTCATGGGGCCGATCGACCGAGTACGTGAAGGGTGCCATCGAAATATTCTCTAAGGACTGGTACGAATATCCCTATCCGGCCGCTATCAACGTTGCCGGGCCCGTCGGCGGAATGGAGTACCCGGGAATCGTATTCTGCGGATGGCGGATGTACAACAAGGTCATGTGGTACGTCACCGCGCACGAGCTCGGTCACAACTGGTTCCCTATGATTGTCGGCTCGAATGAGCGCCAGAACGCCTGGATGGACGAAGGCTTCAATACTTTCATCGACATATATGCATCGGATGAATTCAATCACGGGGAATATGCACCTAAGCGGGACGGCGAATTCGATCCGCAGGCGAAGAACCCTGCACGCGACATCGTGCCTTACCTGCTCAACCCGCTGTCGCAACCTATAATATCATATGCAGACGGGATTCCCGGACGATATGTTCATACCCTCGAGTATTACAAGACCGCGCTTGGCCTGTACATGCTTCGCGGATACGTACTCGGCCACAAGAGGTTCGACTACGCTTTCCGGACTTATATAAAGAGATGGGCGTATAAGCATCCTTCGCCGGAGGACTTTTTCAGAACTATGAACGACGCCGCAGGAGAGAACCTGAACTGGTTCTGGAAGGAATGGTTCGTCAAGAACTACAAACTCGACCAGGCCGTGACCGGAGTGAAATATGTGGACGGCGATCCTGCCAAAGGAGCGCTCATAACGCTCGAGAACAACGACCAGATGGTTATGCCGACTACGGTCGAGGTGAAAGAATCGAACGGGAAGGTCGGCAAGATTGATCTCCCCGTAGAAATCTGGGAACGCTCGGGCACGTTTACTTTCCATTACAATTCGACGAGCTCGATCGATTCCGTCATAGTCGACCCCGACAAGGTTTTGCCGGATGTGGATCCGGCCAATAACGTCTGGACAGGCAAGTAAGGGAATAATTTAACAGCGAAATCCGTGGCTCTACCAGATGAGAAGAGCCACGGATGACATCGTCACTGGGCGGCCGGTCTTGCCTCACCGAAGCCGGCGGAAATAACGGGCAGGGACATCTCAGATCACGTGATTTGGCCCACAGAGCGCGCCTTGCGCTCGCTCAACCTTGATTAAGCGTGCCTCTCTGGCTATATTTTTTCAATCACATTTAAAGAGGAAAGATGGCTTTTACTGCGTTCAAGAAGATCTTTGGGTCAAAACACGAGAGAGATGCCAAGAAAATGCGGCCGGCTGTCGACGAAATCAATGAAATCTTCGACACGCTGCACGATTTGACTGATGATGAACTGAAGGGGAAAACCACGGCTTTTCGAGAGACGATAAAAGAGGAAACAGCCGAATATGAAAAGGAAATTGCGGAACTAAACGAGAAGCTGAAGGGAGATGTAGAAGGAGAGGAACGGAAAGGGGTTTACGAACGCATCGACGAGCTGGAAGAAGAGCGCGATGGGGTCATAGCCGATATACTGGACGAAATCCTGCCTGAAGCGTTCGCAGTCGGAAAGGAAGCGTGCCGCAGGCTCCTCGGGCAGAGTTGGGAAGTAACCGGTCATAAGATAGTCTGGGACATGGTTCCGTTCGATGTTCAGCTCATGGGAGCCAGCGTCCTGCACGATGGAAAGATTGCCGAAATGGCGACCGGCGAAGGCAAGACACTTGTTGCGGTCCTTCCGCTCTATCTAAACGCGCTCCCCGGAAGAGGCGCCCACCTCGTGACGGTGAACGACTACCTTGCCAAGCGCGACAGCGAGTGGATGGGAAAGGTGCTGGAATTCCTCGGGCTGACCGTGGGGTGCATCCAGGCCGACATGGACACTTCCCAGCGGCGCAGGATGTACGAGTGTGACATCACATACGGGACGAACAACGAATTCGGTTTTGACTACCTGCGCGACAATATGGGAGTGGAAGCCGAGGATATCGTCCAGCGCGGTCACTACTACGCGATCGTCGACGAAGTGGATTCGGTGCTGATAGACGAGGCACGTACGCCGTTGATCATCAGCGGACCGGTGGGATCGACCGAGCACACATTTGACGATATGAAGCCGCGCGTCGAGCGGCTGGTGAACGAACAGGTGCGGCTGATCAACAAATACGCGGCAGACGCCGAAAAATTTCTGAGCGAGGGAAACGAGAAAGACGCCGGTGTCCTCATCCTGAGATCCTACCGCGGGTTCCCGAAGAATAAAAGACTTACGAAGCTTCTGAACGAGCCCTCGAACAAGCGGCTCATGCAGCAGACCGAGCTCGAGTATCTCAAGGATCAGGGGTCGAGGATGCACGAAATAGACGATGAGCTCTTTTATGCGGTCGATGAGAAGACTCATACGATCGACCTTACCGATAAGGGAAGAGATTTTCTCGCATCGTCACAGACCGACAAAGACATGTTTATTTTGCCGGATATCGGGACAGA
>JBJKPN010000071.1:0-19450 GCA_046706365.1 Candidatus Kryptoniota bacterium
ATTAAGTTTGTATGGAACAGGAAACAACATAAAGCAAATGTTTCTGAGATTAGAACCGCTGAATTTGTGAAATGACGGATTTCGATTACCAGCAAATAGACGACACACTTCACTCGAGAATACGGCTCGCGGTTGTTGCAGCGCTCGTGAGCGTGGAGGAGGCAGATTTCAACTTCCTCAAGGATATGGTGAAGACGACCGACGGGAACCTGAGTACTCACATAAGAAAGCTCGAGGACGCGGGCTATGTGTCGTCGAAAAAGCGGTTCGTCGACAGGAAGCCCCAGACGACGTACAAGATTACCGACAAGGGAAGACGCGCGCTTGAGGAGTACGTCAACACGCTGGAAAAATTCCTGAAGAAATAAAGCAACTCTCTTTCTTTGCCTTCCCGCCGTGCAATGTAAAGCTTGAGGAACGGCGAAATAAGCGGTACTTTTCCGTCTCAAGCGGACTTAGTCTCCGCATGCCTGCGATGCCGTCCGGTGGCATATGCTTTTGCACGACAATGACGGGATGGGAAATAGAAATGAAAGAAATAACCACCCTCATGACCATTATCGGCATCGGCCTGTTCTCTTCGGGCACTCTCGCCGCGCAACAACGTCCGCTCCAGGCCGATTCGCTGATCGCTCGGGCGAGAAGCATGGCGGATTCCGGATGGGTAACCTGGAACAAGGACAACATGCTCCACGGCCATGCGTTACTCCGGCGCGCTCCGGGGCGATCCCGACTATACTAGAGCAAGACGCTCTCTCATACCCGCCGTCGAAAGGAAGATCTCGGCTGAGACGAGACGGTAAACAGAGGGTGAATCGTGATGAGCACGAAACGCCTGTCCGCCTTCTTTCGCGTCGATATTGCAACGGCCGCCTCTCGAACTGCCAGGTGAAGATGCATGCGGACGAGCCGTCAAACGGGATTGCCAAGGCACGCCATATTTCATCCGCTGGTCCCCTGTTGATTCCAGTCACATTCTGCAAATCATAACCCAGCTCAATTCATTCCCGACAGTTAAAGTGGTTATATTGCTCTGGTCAGGTTTCTGATGCCGGAGCGTGAAAAACGTGGCGGGTGCGTTGTTTCGCCTCATCGAAACCCACCGGCTTTGTCATTTTACCCGGAGGAGAATAACCATTGTGGAGATGAGACAATACCTGCTCGATACATTTAGTTTCAACGATCGGGCGAACAAGATGGTTCTCACAAAGATGCGCGACCTTCCCGACACGAGTGAGGCGGTGAAGTTCTTCAGCCATTTGATCAATTCACAGTACAAATGGATGGCAAGAATTGTCCGCGATCCGAATACGCTGGAAATGGACTGGTGGAAACCGGTTTACGCTTTGGAAGAACTCGAGGGGAAGTGGAACGACAGCCTGAGTTTGTGGACCGGCTATCTAGCGGAGAGAAGCGAGGAGCAGATGTACGAGGAGAAGCAGTACGTCGGACCTGACGGAGGAGAGTGGACCGCACCGCTAAAAGACATCGCACTTCAGCTCAACTATCATTCCATTCACCATCGCGCGCAGATACAGACCGTCATCCGTGCCCAGGGGCTTGAGCCCGACTTCGTCGACTACATCGGGATGGTCTACAGGAAACTGACCTGACCGTGCCGTCAAACATCGGAGCCTGATATGCCTGTTAGTATTGCCGACGTCGGATTCATCATCGGAAAATGGGAAGGAACCGGTTTCGCCGAGTATCCGACGATTCTTCCTGTCGATTACGACGAAGGACTTCTCTTTACGAGGAACGACAAAGACCCGGTGATTCATTACGAACAACGGGCATGGCGAAAATCCGCAGACAAGCGGAACGGGGAACCACTCTTCTGGGAATCGGGCTTCTTCATCGACAAGGGAAACGGACTCTTCGAGCTTGTAAGCGCACAGAGGAGCGGAAGAGTGGAAATATTGAGAGGCGAGGCAAAAGCCGCCGACGGAGGAGCAATAGAAATCGGATTGTTCAGCGTTTCCATCTCAAACGACGCTCGGATGATCAAATCCGGCAGGCGGTATCGCTTCGCGGAAAATGTTCTGGATTATGAGTTACGGATGAGCACGACGGAAAACCCGGCTTTCGATCGTCACCTGATGGCGCGGCTCAAGCGCCAGGGGCTCTGATTTATCACCGACAAGTTGCGTTTTGGCGGGAACGGGACTAAATTCACTCGTAACAAGGGATCGAAAAGTACAGCCATTTTGCGGGTTATTCCAGCGGACATCTTTCGAAATTAGCGAACAGACCGATTTGGGTCGCCGCCCAATCTTGCGGCGTTTCCAGATATATGCGTTGATCTAAACGATTCATTTGTCAAGGTATAAGGAGGTCTGAGATGAGAAAGATATCGCTCTGGTTGTCGATCGTTCTCGTGTTCACGGCGGCAGGATCGTCGCTGTTTGCGCAGGACCTTGCCTTGAAAGACAGGTCGGTTCTCGAACTGAATATGGGCATGTGGGGCGGAACAAGAGCATCGAACACGATCGGGATAAGCGGTGTCGACGTCAGTGCAAACACCGGTTCTTTTGTCGGAAGCATTCTCTACGCATACGGGATACGTGAAGACATGGCCGTCACATTGAGCGCCGGAATGCTGACTGCAGGCGCCAGCACAAACATCGGCGGCTTCGGGGTAAGTAACCAGTCTAGCTCGGTATTCCCGCTTCTCCTCGGAATCCGCTATTACATTCCCTCGCCCGAATCCGGAGCCAGGGTCCGTCCGTTCCTGTCGGCAGCGGTAGGTTCATATATGGGCTTCGAAGCCGGCAGCAGTGTGGGCATTTTAGTGGTGCAGCAATCCCATACTGAAAATGCATTCGGCGGCCGCCTCGGAGCGGGAGTAGATTTATATGTCAGCAACCACTTCAAGTTCGTGGCCAACGCCGGCTACAACCTGATGGCGGATTATTCTTCGCCGATCGGCGGGAGAAGCAATTACAACGGCGGGGACTTTTCGCTCGGGGCCGGCTTCGCGTTCTAGAGAAGGCGCTGCTGCAACACATAGAACGTTGTACGGAGGATCGCTGGATGGAGGACGACCCGCGCCGTAAGATTATCGAAAGCTATGTCGAAGCGTACAATCGGTTCGACGTCGACGGGATGCTGGCGAATGCAATTCCGGCAATAGAGTTTCGGGACATTTCTGACGGTGAAGTCACTATGCAAACGAGCGGGATCGACGAATTGAGGAGACAGGCGGAAGAGTCGAAGCTCTACTTTTCGGAGCGGAGGCAGGCAATAACCGGTATTGTATTCACCGAGAACGGGGCCGAAGTAGGGATACATTTCACGGGAACTCTTGCCAGGGATATCCCCGGAGGCTTGAAGGCGGGCGATAAAATCGATCTGGCAGGGAAAACGATTTTTGAATTCCGGGGGGACAAGATAGCCGGAATAACGGATATCAGCTGAAGGACGGGCCGAAGTTCCGCCGGAGCTTACTCCGCCTGCCCGGCGTCATGCCATCTCGAGTATCCGTCCGAAGATTACCTCGAACCGAAAGCTCTTTGCCATGATTCTGGATTCGATGAACTCAGCGACTTTCTGAAGACGGGCGGGGATTGCCATGATCTTTTCCTGGGCCCTTCTGCCGATCTCGTTGAGCTGTGTCAGCACTTCTATGTTCCACGAAGAAATCAGCTGCTCGACTATCTTCTGATAATCCCTCGGGCCGTAAATGCCGGACCGCCGGACGACATCCGAGTATTCGTTGAAGTTCACCATTGAAATTCCCGGCATGTCGATGCTCGGCATTACATCCGCTGCACACTCGAGCGCCGTATTGGGGTCACGGGCCAGGATTTCTTTGAACACGTTGAGGTAAAAAGCATAATGTCTGGATTCGTCCTGTGCGATCTTCTGGGCAATCGTATAAAGAAGGGGCTCCTGTCCGGCGACAAGTTTTCCGGTATTGTTGTGTGAGATGAAGGTCGCCTTCTCCTGCGCACTGGTATATACGAAAATCTTGTAGGGGTCCCCGTTCCATGGAGGGTGGAATCCCGATTTTATGTAATCGAACTGAAGTCTCTCGAGGACAGAAAAGTTCAGGAGTCTGGAGTCCCGGATGTAGTCGCGAAGCACGTTGCCGTGCCTGTCTTCTTCGGCTGTCCAGAGACCGTTCCATTCCCTCCACGTCTCATTCTCGCCGAGCGCATGCGCGATCAATCTGTGGAAATGGGGAAGACCTTCTTCGGTCAGGATATTCAGAGCCAGTGCCACTCTTGCGCTGTCGCTTATTCCCTCGGCACGAGTGCGGAGTTCATGGATCTCTTTATCGTTGCGGGTCCCCTGGTCGGCAGGGAGGAATTCGGACGGATACCAGAGTTCACGTTTCAATAGGTGGCGGGATATCAACTCTCTCACGGCGCTTTCGACGTCGCACAATACCTCGTACTTCTTCCCTTGCGCCCCATGAGGCAACACGTACTCTCTCTGCATCTTCTCTCTCTGTTTAAATTGTCAGGAACATCAGCCAATTGTGCAAATTTCGCAACCTGAAGGGCTCGGATTTAGTCATAATATCACAGTCGGAGGGTAGAAACAAGGATGGCAGATTCAATAGTCTCAATGCAGACTAAGCCGGAGGTCTGAAAGAGACCCCCGGTGTCTGCGTGTTTTCCGCGCTCAGTATCAGCCGGTTGAGCCGGGCGCCGTTAGCGCCAGTCTTTGAGCCCCGTCGTCGGTCAGGTAATACAGGTTGTCCCGCTCGACTGCGAGGCCGGCATCCTTCAGATCTCTCGCGGTCGCCCTGACCAGGTACAGCGGGATATCGCTTATCGAAGCGACTTCGTCGAGTGAGTGATGGTCGGCTATGACTCGCATAAGTGCAACAGCCGTATCCGTCAACGTTCCGTCGGGATTGATGCAGGGCATGGCTACAGTGCTTTCTTGCTGAGATACCAGTCGACCACTTCGAGGCTTTTGTCATTGACGCGCTGCTCGGCCATCGAAGTGGTGCTCGGCGCTGGAACGACGACCTTGTCGCCAGGCTTCCAGTTGGCCGGTGTCGCGACCTGGTTCTTGTCGGTGGTTTGGAGTGCGTCGACGACACGGAGGATTTCAAGCATGTTCCGGCCGGTGGTGAGCGGATAGTAGATCATCGCCCGGAGTTTCTGGTTCGGGTCGATGAAGAAGACGCACCTTGTGGTTTCCGTCTTGCTTTCGCCGGGCATTATCATCCCGTATTTCGTGGCGACCTCTTTATTCAGGTCCGCAATTATCGGGAAGGGGATCTTGGTCCCCAGCTTCTCCTCGATGTTGCGTACCCACGCGATATGGGACGAGACCGAGTCGACGCTCAGTCCCAGCAGCTGCGCATTACGTTTTTTGAGTTCGGGATAAATTTCTGTGAACGCCACGAATTCCGTCGTGCAGACGGGAGTGAAGTCCGCGGGGTGTGAGAACAGGATGAGCCAGCTTCCCTTGAAATCGGAGAGTCTGAGCACTCCGTGGGTGGTCGGGGCTTCGAAATCCGGTGCCTGTTCGCCGAGCCTCGGTAGCGAGTGGGCCGTCTGAGAATCGTTTGATTCCGTCATTTTAGGTATCTCCTTTTTAAGTTACTTCGTTTGCCGATAACCATAATAGGAATTATTCCTAATATGTGAGAGTGAAATCCAAATGTCAACACGAAATTTTCGCCCGGCCGTGCGTCTCTGGGGTTGGTTTGGCTTTAAGTCGGCGGCACTGCAGCGGCTGTTTTCTGAGGGGCCTGTCCGGCGATAAGGAGGTTTTGGAGGGCCGGCCGGAATGAGGTGCTTGGATAGAGCCGACAACTGCTCATTGCAATCTAGGGTCCCGGCCAGTCAATGTCAATTACGATCATCCGACGTAATGAGGCCGGCCTGCTGATCATGACATCCGAATGTCCTCCTGTTTGCATTTCATTGTGCGAATGGGTTTCAGCCTCACACGTCCATCATCGAGACGCCCGCATCCCGGATGAAATGGCGTTCTTCTGAGGATTTGACCGTTCGGCGGGTTTTGCTAAAATAGAATCGATCTGCCGGGTCAACCGGTGAGCGGACTTATGAAAGAAATCTTCGATGGGTTAAAAAGGGAAGGACATATGGAGAAGGTCAATCTTGCGGAAAAGTTCGGACTGTTTTCGGATTACTGGCATCCGAGAATCGTCGGGGAGATTAACGACTCTTACGTCAAGCTGGTTAAGCTGAAGGGGGAGTTTGTCTGGCACCTGCACGAAAACGAAGATGAACTCTTCCTAGTAGTCAAAGGGAATCTTGTTATAAGGCTGAGGGACCGTGATGTGAGGCTCGCCGAAAGCGAGTTCTTCATTGTACCGAAAGGAGTTGAACACATGCCCGTCGCGGACGAAGAGGCGCACGTCCTTCTCCTGGAGCCGAAGACGACGCTCAACACAGGCAACGTGAGGAACGAGAGAACGATCGAGGCCGAGTGGATATGAGTCGTGTCCGGAACTCTTATCTGTCAAATTGTCCGTCTGGCTCTTCCTGGTTTGGGTTAATTCCATGAGCTTGTTTATCTTTGTCCATGTTTAACGTAATCATTCTCGGCCTGACATCCTTTTTCACCGACATCGCCAGTGAGATGGTGTACCCGCTTATACCGTTCTTCCTCACCACAACTCTCGGCGCGAGCCCGGCAATACTCGGTCTCATTGAAGGCGTGGCCGAGAGCGTTGCCAGCCTACTCAAGGTTTTTTCCGGATATATTTCCGACCGGCTTCGCAAACGGAAATTCCTCGCAATTTCAGGCTACACTTCGTCGGCGTTCGGCAAGCTGCTCCTGTACCTTGCCAACAGCTGGGGATTCGTCTTCGCGGGACGTATCGTAGACAGGCTCGGAAAGGGAATTCGCACCGCACCGAGAGACGCGCTGATTGCCGAGAGCGCGGATTCCGGGAAACGCGGAATGGCGTTCGGGCTCCACAGGGCGATGGACACCGGCGGCGCCGTCATCGGCGTACTGCTCGCGTATTATTTCCTCACCCGCTTCTCCGGAGAATACTCGAAGGTGTTCCTATGGTCGCTCGTCCCGGCCGTAATCGGGATACTTCTTCTTTTCCTTGCCAGGGAAAAGAAGATGGAAACCGCGGCGAGGAAGCCCCCGTCTCTCAAGTGGAATGTCCTTCCGCGGAAGCTGCAGCTGTTTCTGATCGTCGCGTTCATTTTCACGCTCGGGAATTCGTCCAACACATTTCTACTCCTTCGATCGAAAGACATAGGTTTCACACCCGCCACTGCCATTCTCCTATACCTTGTTTACAACGTGGTCTACGGTGCCGTGTCTTACCCGGCCGGGAAGCTCTCCGACAGGATCGGTAGAAAGAGACTTCTCGTCGCAGGTTACGTCTTCTACGGACTCGTTTATCTCGGATTTGCCTTCATTTCGGGTCCCCAGCATGCATGGTTCATGTGGACGCTCTTCGGTGTTTACGGATTGTACAGCGGCTTCACCGACGGCATCGAGAAGGCACTCGTCGCGGACCTGGCCCCCGCGGAGGTACGTGCCACCGCAATCGGACTGCATGCTACAATACTCGGAGCCGGATTGTTCCCTGCCTCGTTCATAGCCGGAGAGCTCTGGCAGCATATCGGCCCCGCGGCGACATTCTATTTCGGGTGCGTGACGGGAATCGTTGCCGCCGTCGGTCTCCTGCTGGTTCTCTGATCTTGCCTGCCGCGGGATACTCCCACGGGAATGACAATCACTCGAGCTATGTAGAGAAGATCACGCCGATGCAGGAAAATATTCTCGCTGAGTTCGCAATAGAAAGATATTATATCCCCCTTCTTTTTGAGGCCCACGCTTCCGTGCGGAAGAAGCGACTTTGTTGCGAGGGTGACGCAACCCGGCACAGTATAACAGGGAAATTTGAACTCTTTCCAATCGAATACTATGTTAACAGCAAACGGGAGGATGAATGAGTCTATACACGATACTGGGTGCGGGAGGAGTCGTCGCGAACGAGCTGGCGAAGCTGCTCATTAATAGGAATGGCGAAGTAAGGCTGGTCTCGCGAAGCGGCCGATCAATGCCGGGCGCGTCGGCACATAAGGCCGACATCGCGAGGTCCGACGAAGCAGTTCAGGCCATGAAAGGCTCTTCGGTCGTATTCCTCTGCGTCGGCCTGAAGTACGACAGAAGAATATGGGAGGAGCTCTGGCCGGCAATTATGACGAACACAATCGAGGGGTGCAAACAGGCCGGGGCCAGGCTTGTATTCCTGGACAATGTCTACTCGTACGGCCGGGTAAGGGGAGCGATGACCGAATCCACCACCTACAATCCATTGAGCAAGAAGGGGGAAATCCGGGCAGAAATCGCCACAAAACTGATGGCGGAAGTGAAAGCTGGAAATATTCAGGCCATGATCGCAAGAGCGGCCGACTTCTACGGGCCGTTTGCCGATAACGTGGCTATTCCCGATATGCTGGTCTTCAAGCGGCTGTCGGAAGGGAACAATGCCAACCTCCTGGCGACGGCCGATACCAAACATTCATACACATTTACACTCGATATCGCGAATGCCATGCTGACACTGGCAGATTCGCAGGAGGCATATGGCCAGGTCTGGCATCTGCCGACCGCACCGGATCCACCGACAGGCAAGGAGTTTGTCGAAGCTGCCGCCGGAGAACTCGGCTCCAGTCGTGGATATTCGATCCTCTCGAAATGGATACTGAGGGCGGGAGGGATGTTCGATAGAACCATATACGAAATTGTCGAAATGTTTTACCAGAACGAGTACGATTATATTTTCGATTCTTCGAAATTCACCGGGCGGTTCGGAATTGCACCGACATCATACGCGGAAGGGATCAGACTGACCGCCGAATATTATAAGTCGAAGAGCACCGGGAAGGAGAGGAGAAAATGAAGGGGGGGACACTCAAGCGTTTTTTTGTAACGGCAATACTCGCAGCTCTCGGTTCCGTCGTGGTAGGTTTTATCTTCTTCCACGCGCGCCTATTCGACATCGGCAGAGGCGGGTATCAGTTTCTCTCGTTCGGGATTATAGGTGGTGCGGTTTTCGCGGCCTTCAGATTCTTCGACAAGCGAAATGCAGTTTTGATACTCCTGATACTCGTTGTCCTGAATGAAGTGTTGCTGAACGCCACCGGCCGCGCCGTCCTGTGGCAGGACCTTCTCTACTATGCAGGGCTTTGTGCGGCGGTGATATTATTTTCGGAATACTATTTCCGGAAACTTGCAGAGGCGGCACTCGTCCGGCTCCCCGTTCTCACCTCCCTCCTTGCATTAAACTACCTGGTCGTAGCCGTTATCATTTATCTTTTCTATCAGTCGAATCCTTCGGTGCCCCAGCTGAACTTATCACAAATCATCTACTACGACCTTGCGCAGGGATTTCTCATCGGCCTGGGGCTCGGCCTGGGAATAGAAGTTGCGGAGTATATCCTGAAAAAGCCGGCGGCAGCTCACGATTGAAACACGATCGGAGTAGAGATTCAACAACCCTTATATGCATTCCGATCAGTTTGAATTGGTTTGGCGCATCGGCCGTTGCGGAGCGAATCGGGCGGATCGCAGACGACCCCCAGCTGAAACAAGTGGTACGGTAAACCGTTATCTTCGTAGGAATTACTGCATATAGTAATCTGAAAGCAATATTGGAATGATTGAAGACAAAGGGAAACGGGCGCGTTCCGGAAAAAGGGAACACATTCTGAGGGAGACGATAGTCAACGATTTCAGGAAAGGGGAAATCGGGGAGTCGCTGCGGAGGGATTTCAAGGAACTTTACCGCTTTTACATTGACCCCGACACTCAAAAGAGGCTCGAAAATTACCCGCGGGTGAGAAGGTTCATCCACGTATCGTGGTACCTTCTGAGAAGTCTGATTCTCAGGCTGACTCCCGCCCGCCGCTTTCTCCTTTTGCTCAGCATAATCTTCTTCTTTTGGGGAAGCACTTCCTGGAACGCAGGCAATTACAGCGTGACAATCGACGCCAGTCCGCTGAGTTATCTTCTGATCCTGCTGGTCCTGATGCTGGAGCTCAAGGACAAGCTTCTTGCCCATGACGAACTGCGAATCGGGCGGACGGTTCAGAAAGCGCTTCTGCCCGAGGAGAATCCGACCCTTTCAGGCTGGTCTGTCTGGATGTTTACGCGCCCCGCAAATGACGTTGGGGGCGATCTCGTGGATTACATCAATCTCGAAAACCGGAAGCTCGGTCTCGCTCTCGGCGACGTCGCGGGGAAGGGACTCGGCGCCGCGCTGCTCATGTCGAAGCTCCAGTCGACATTACGCGCAATCGCGCCGGAGTATGAATCGCTTTCCGAGCTCGGGACTCGTATCAATCTCATCTTCTGCCGGGATAGCCTGCCGAGCAAGTTCGCCACGCTCGTTTACTTCGAGTTGACCGAGAATTCCGGCAAGATCCGGCTGCTGAACGCGGGACATTTGCCGCCCCTGGTGCTTCGGAACGGTCAGGTGGAGGAGCTCCCTCACGGAGCGCCCGCGCTGGGGCTGCTGAAAACTTCGAGGTTTGAAGAAATCGAGGTAGAGCTGGCGCCGGGCGACATGTTCGTGGCCTACTCGGACGGCGTCACCGAGGCCCGCAATGAAAGGGATCAATTTTACGGCGACCAGCGGCTGAAGGCGGTGCTCGGAAAATCGGCGGGCATATCGCCCGACAGGGTCGGCGAGAAGATACTCGCCGAAGTCGACGCCTTCGTCGGCGAAGCTCCGCCCAGCGACGACCTGTCGCTGGTGCTGGTCAAGAGGTGGAGCTGAACGTAGCTGTTAAATTCCAAACACCAACATCAGAGTTGCAGACAAACTCCTGATTTCCAGAAGGATAATCCGAGAGACTTGTCGACCGCACAGGTTGAGATTCAGCGGTTGGGGATTGCTTCCAGCCCGGCGTTTGGGACTTGCGGTTTCAATCGAAGTTTGGTTCAGCGGCCCGACTTGAAAATTCCGTACAGGTCGTGTTCGAAATGATATACCTTTGCCACCTCTACTTCGAATCTCTTCAGCCAGCTGAAGCGGTGGATGCCGATTCCGATCAGCATCCCGACCAAAGGCCCGAGAAAATAGACCCACCAACCGGTCCACAATCCCGACACTACGGATGGGCCGAAACTTCTCGCCGGGTTTGTGCTCGTGCCCGAGATGGGTGCCTCGAGATAAACCATCAGCGCATACAGGAACGGAAAGAGAAGCGGCGTGTATTTCCTCAGCCTCTTGTGCCCGAGAAAAACGAAGAGGCCGAGGATAAGACCTATCGTGGTAACCACCTCACCGAGGAATGCCTGCCATACCGTGAAGTCCGCCCCGGGCGTAGTTGCACCGAAACCGACGCTCCGGCCCATCCGCCCCCATATCAGCAGAGGAATGCAGCCGATGACTGCTCCGGCGAACTGTGCCGCAATATACCCGGCAGTATTTCCGGCAGAGAGCTTGCCTTTGATGTGAAACGCGAGCGTGACGACGGGATTGATATGGGCACCGCTCACTTTTCCAACCTGTGAGTAGGCAATCGCAGCGCCGGTTGAACCGAAGAGGAAGCCGGTTATCAACCTTCGCAGCCCGGCGTCGGGTATCAAGCCGGTCATGAAGCTCCCCTTCCCGAAGTCGAGAATCACGAAAGACAGTCCGAAGAGGAGAAGCAGCGCCGTGCCGATCAGCTCGGACATGTAAAGTCCCCATGGAATCTCTCTGGTCATGCCGACAATTTAAGAAGAGACTCCGATTTCATCCACAGCCTGTCGTTACCCCGCGCATCCTTATCTGAATGCACCCGCAACGTTGGAATTCCATTCGACATCTGTTATTATTTCTGAGGTAATTCGGGTATGGCACGAGTCTGGTATGAACAATATTTAACGGGCTCCGGAAGATGACAGCGAAGCAATCCGGATCTTAAGGAGATGAGTATTGCGATGAGAAAAATGATGAGTGTCCTGACATTGATGGTGCTGAGCGCAGCGGTCGCCATTGCGCAGCCCAAATCGCTTTTCTATATGACCGAATCCTCAGCCTCTGTGAATTCATTCCTCCAGCACTACAACAAGATCGACATCATCGTGCCTGTGTGGTATCATGTCGACAAGGAAGGAATGCTGTGGGGAGGGCCCGACCCGCTCGTGCTCAAAACCGCAGAGGAACATCACGTCGAGGTGATGCCCATAGTGACAGGAGCAGGCTTCGGGACGGAAACGTTTCACCAGTTTCTCACGAACTCGTCTGCTCACCTTCCGTTCATAGAGTCGCTCGTCAGGGAATGCAAGCTCAACGGGTATTCCGGCATCCAGATAGATTTCGAAAACATCAGCTGGACCGACCGCAACGCATTGTCGAATCTCGTCAGGGAAACGGCCGATATTCTTCACAAGAACGGTCTCAAGCTTTCCATTGCTACGGTCCCCAACGCCCCGGGGTATCCCGGTCAGACGGGCTTCAGTTACTGGATATTCCGGGACTGGCGGAGCGTGTATGATCTAGCCGCGCTGTCGAAGTCGGTCGACATGATTTGCCTCATGACGTACGACCAGCACACGGGGCTGACGCCTCCGGGTCCGGTCGCAGGATATCCATGGACAATAGAGAACCTGGATTACGCGCTCAAGTATGTTCCCAAAGACAAGCTCATGCTCGGTATCCCCGTGTACGGCTATCACTGGTTTGCCGGGATGTCGTACAGATCAGATGGGAAGCCCAAAATCGAGGCGGAGTCAATCAGCGAGCCGGACGCCGCGCGCCTGGCTGAAACCTACGGTGCGAAGATCGAGTGGGATCCGGTGGACCGGACCGCGTGGTTTTATTTCTACCGTGCCGATACGCGCGAATGGGTTTTCTACACGGATACGCGGACTTTTGAAGCGAGATACAAAATCGTAAAAGACCGCGGATTGGAAGGATTTTGTTCGTGGGTGTTGGGATCGGAGGACCCGGGAATCTGGAAGGACCTGCCGTCGCATCGCTGACATTGCGACGGGCTCTTTATCATGCGGTCAGATGATCGCGATTTCGTTCCGCTGTATCCAGCCTTCTTTTCCGTCCTGAAGCTGAATCTCGACCCAGCCGCCGACGTTGTTCGTCTCTCTTACCTTCAGCCCCTCGTGAATTATGAAAGCGTCGTTGCTCGTCGGGTCCGGCGACAGCTTCACGACTGCCGTCGGCTGGACGACGATCGCTTCCTTCGCATTCAAATCCCTGTTCAGATTTATCATCCACATTGAAGCTGTAATCACGAGCACGAATACCGAAAGCAACCCGGCGAAGAACGAATATCTCTGCAAGCCCGGTTTCCTTGCAAAGAAGTACAGTCCGATTGAAATCAGCAGGAGCAGGTAGAATGCATACGCAACCCTTGCCCAGCCGTCGGTCGAGAACAAAGCGAGCAGGCTCTCCCACCACTGAAAGAGAAAGAACTTCGGCAGCGTATCGATCCTGTCGATTGTCCTGGCGTTTGCAATTCTAAGATTGTGGAGTATGTCCGGGTCGCCCGGCGAAAGTCTCAGCGCCTTTTCGTAGTAGAGAATCGAGTAGCCGAGTTTCCCTTCCCGGTAAAATGCGTCTCCAAGATTGTAATAAACGGCAGTTCCCTCGAAGCCCAGGCTGACGATTTTCTGATAAGCTTCTATCGCCTTGTCGTATTGTTTTTCCTGGTAAAATTGATTTCCCTGCTTCAGGAGGTCTTCGGCCTGAACTCTTGCCGACACGCCGGCAAGACTGAGCCCCGGCAGCGCAAGCATTACGAATGCAGAGAATGGAAGCAGGAATCCGATTAGCGGACGAATCTTATTATTGATGCTATGCATGTCTCCTGACCGAGAGAGAGCGTTCAAGTTCAATTATGACTTTCGAAAGTTCGTTATACATGCCGCTCATCGCCGAGGCCCCGTCACTCGGGGGAGCGAACCGCGCGAATTCACATTTCTCGATCGAATCCTTCAGGCTTGAGACCAGCCCGTCATCGACATTCTTCATCTGCAGGTCGCTGACTGCCCGTTCGAGGGAGATTTCCGACTTCGGGATGTGAAGCTTGTCCTCGAGATAGCCGAAAAGGGCCTGGGAAATCTCGGCATAGAATCCCGTCTGATTCCCCGCCTCCATCAGGGCCTTTGCGTTCTTGAAGCGGGTGCGTGCAACCTTTTCCGCCTGCCGGTACCGGAGCAGCTGAATGTTGCCTGCAAGCTTGTCCTGCCTCCTCCTGTAAGTCACCAGACCGGTGAGCGCGATAAGAGGGAGGAAGGTGGCTGTCCAGAATCCTAATCCAAAGTCGTTTGACGTCCCTATTCTATGCAAATCGTTGGTCGATGTCTTAATGTAGCGAATGTCTTCGCCGAGGACTTTTATTCCTTCCTTCGAAAAACCGGCGATTTCTGTCCCGCTTCCGCCTGCGCCGGGCCTGATGTCGAGCGCATACGAGGGCGTCGCGAGGGTGACATATGATCTCCTCGCGGGATCGAAATACGAGAAGTCGACGGGAGGCAGAACCTTTCTCCCTGAGACTCGCGGAACTATGAGGTATTCGAAAGTTTTTGAACCGGAAATGGTTCCGTCCCTGTTGATCTGCTGGGAAGTCTTGGGCTGGTACTGGTCGAAGCCCGTCGGGATGTTGAGCGCCGGCATGTTGAGCAGCTGGATGTTTCCTTCGCCTGTAAGCTTGATCTTCCATGTCAGAGGCTCGTTCGCCTGCGCGCCGGTCGTATCGAGCTGGGACGAGAGAGTGAAGTTGCCGACGGCTCCATTGAACGACTTCGGGATATCTTTGGAAGGAAGCGGACGTACATTGAGCTTGATCGTGTTCGAAGTCGCTCTGTAGTCGACGGTCTGATAGCTGTTGAAGAACGGATCGTTGAAGAACTGATTGAATATGTCTCCGCCAGATCTCTTTTGCCTGACCTCGACGGGGATGTCGAGAACCATCGGTGTTACGGAAAGCTCGCCGAGCTGCGACGGGAAGAGGGCGACCTTTTTCAGGATTCCGACCCTGTACTGCTTTCCTTTGTAGACCTCCGTCGAGAAGGTGATTACTCCCGGAAGATTTATCTCCTCTGCCCAAAGGCCTTCGTAGGAAGGGAGCTTCGAGACCTGGAGTTGTGAAGCGATGGGAAGTCTCGTGTAAAGCTTGTAGGTGACTATGACCTGCTGGCCGAGATAAACATCTCGCCTGTCTGCAGTGGCGAGTATGAAGAGGTTGTCGCTGATGTCCTGCGTCGAGACGCCGGGTTTTCCCTGCGGGGCCGTAGCTTGTTTCGGCGTTCCCTTCACGACCGTAATTGTCAGAGGATCGGTGCTCAGCCGCTTTCCGTTGTAATCGATGGTCGCGCCGCCGATCGTGAATTTGCCCGTTCTCTGGGGCTGCAGGTAATACGAATAAGTCATCGAGCCGGAAACTGAGCCGTTGACGAACTGCATGCTCGTCGACTGGTTCGGCCCGGAAACTACGGTGAAGCCTGTAAACTTGGGCGCGTTGAAATTGCTCGCGCCATTGACATTCTGGCCGGCGAACGTAAACAAAACCTCGAATTGCTGATCGAGGCCGACGGTGGTGTTGTTCGCAGAAGCGGTGAATGTCTGGCCAAGGAGAAGAGCGGGCGCTCCGAGAGCAAACACGATCAGGAGCATTGCGCTTCTCAAAAGGGTTGAATGTCTCTCTATGTTAAGTTTCCCTGATATCATCTAAAGTCTAACTCATCCGGCACGAAGCAATCCGTGGGCAGGAGTGGGTGATCGTATTCCGCCGTCGCACCGCTGCGGTTAATTACAGTCACGCTGGCCGGATTCATTACCAGTCCTTTGTCGTCTTGACGGGTTTGCCGGCTTTCTTTCTCAGCTGTTTTTGGAGCGACTTCTCATCGTTATTCAACGCTGCAAAGATTGCCTGCGCCTGCTGTTTTGAAATCTTGTCCTGCTGCGGCTGGTTCTGTTGGTTTTGCTGCTTGTTTTGCTGGTTGTTCTTGTTCTGATTCTGGTTATTGTTCTGGTTGTTCTTCTGATCGTTCTTGTTTTTGTTCTGGTTATTCTTGTCCTGGTTGTTCTTGTCGTTTTTCTTGTTGTCTTTGTTTTTCTTGTTCTGGTTTTTCAGCAGATCAAGGGCATAAGACAGGTTGTATTTCGTGGCCTGGTCGTTAGGGTTGAGTCCGAGGGATTTCGAATAAGCCTCTATGCTCTCCTTTATCTTCTTGTCCTTGAGCAGGGCATTGCCGATGTTGTGGTAAACCTGCGATTTCAGGAAGTTCGTCTTCGCGTCGGGAAGCGCCGCCATATACGAATCGAGGGCATCCTGGTACTTGCCCTGTTTGTAATATGAATCGCCGAGGTTGAAGTTCGCGTGAAAGCTCTTGGGCGATTTCTCGAGACCTTTTTTGAATTCCACTTCCGAGTCGATGAACTTTCCATCCTTGTACAGCCGGACTCCCTTGTTTACATCAGACCTGATGCTCTGTGCGAATGTGTCTCGGCATCCGAGAAGTAATCCCAGGATTACGAAACAGCATAACAGAATTGCCTTTTTCATTTTCCTAACGCACCGTTCCCAGTTTTTCGTTCAACTTTCCCAGTAATATCGATCTCCGCTCCGACATGAAAAATTCGATCAGGAGGAGCAGGATTGCCGGAGCCAGAAAATAATAAAACCTGTCTACGTAGTCAGTAACTCTTTTCTCGCCCAGCTCGCTTTTCCTGATTTTTGACAGATCGTTGTAAATCATCTCTAGCTCGTCTCTGCCGTTTTCCGCTCTGAAGAATTTGCCGCCGGTCTGGGACGCGATCTTTTCAAGCTCCTCCGGATGGAGTTTGGCGAGAACCACGTTCCCCTTGTCGTCCTTCTTGAATCCGACCTGCTGTCCCTGGTCGTTATATACCGGGATCGGGGCGCCGTCAGCAGAGCCGAACCCGACCGTGTAAATCTTCACCCCGTCCTTCTTCGCACGGTCTATAGCCTCCTCGATATGCCCCTCATGATCTCCACCGTCGGAAAACATTACAATCACACGTTCGGCTTTGTCTGAGGGGTCATCCTTTGATGCCGTTTCGAAGGACTTCAGGGCCAGGTCGATTGCAGGTGCGAAGGCAGTCCCCTGTTCCGGAACTGAGCTCGTGCTGGCTGCCGAAAGGAACAGGTCGGCGGCGGAATAGTCGCTCGTAAGTGGGAATTGTATGAACGGCTCACCCGCGAAGACGATCAATCCAACCCGGTCGCCTCTCAAATCCGGCAGAAGGTTGGACAGCTCCAGCTTTGCTTTTTCAAGCCTGCTCGGTTTTATGTCCTGCGCCTGCATGCTTAACGAGACGTCGAGCAGTACGTAAAGTTCGATCCCGCTTTCCTTGACGTTTTCTATTTTCGTCCCGATTTGCGGATCGGAGGCCGCGACAAGCAGGAGTATGACTGACATTACGATGAGGCCCGATCTCAGAGCAGCCTTCTTCCTGCTGAAGGAAGGGACGAGAACCGGCTGAAGTGCCTTTCCCGCGAACCGGTCGATCAGCCTGCTCCGTCTCCTGATGGAAAGCCACAAGGCCGCGATTAGAAGCGGGACGAGATACAAGCCGTACAGAAATTCAGGATGTGCGAATCTAAACATGTTTAAAAGTCAAAAGTAAAAGGTCAAAAGTCAAAATGAAGGAGGCGGTTCCGGTCATTTACGGAATCCTCCGCAAGACAGTCTTCGACAGTCCGAGTTCCAGCAGAAGGAGGATCAGTCCGGCGTCGAGCCACCCAGCGAATAGCTCGGTCGTGCTGCTGTAGGAGGTCACTTTGATTTTCGATTTCTCCAGCTTGTCTATGGTGTGGTAGACCTCTCTAAGTGAGCTGTTGTCCGTCGCCCGGAAATACTCCCCGCCGGTGGTATTCGCAATGTTCCTGAGCAGGTTCTCGTCTATCTTGACGGGGAGCATCTGGTACTGTGTTCCCAGCGGAGTCTGGACCGGGTAGGGAGCGCTGCCGTTCGTGCCGACACCGATTGTATACACTCTCACGCCGTAGGTTTTTGCGATCTCAGCCGCCGTCATGGGATCGATCTCGCCCGCGTTGTTCTCTCCGTCCGTCAGAAGGATTACGATCTTGGATTTGGCCGTGCCGTCCTTGAGCCGGGCCACGGCGTCGGCGATCGCGTTGCCTATGGCAGTCCCGTCCGGATTGACCATCCCCAGCTTCACCTGGTGAAGAAGGTTCAGAAGCACGTTGTGATCGATTGTTATCGGGCATTGTGTAAAAGCCTGCCTGCCGAATATAACCAGACCGATCCGGTCGTTCGGCCTCGATTTTATGAACTGCGCCGCAACTGCTTTTGCAGCGTCGATTCTGTTGGGCTTCAGGTCTTCAGACATCATGCTCCCCGACATATCGAGACAGAGAACTATGTCTATTCCTTCAGTGGTGACTTCGCGCGAAGAAGAATAAGTCTGAGGTCTGGCCAGCGCAACTATGAGAAGTCCGATCGCCACCGAACGCAGGACTATCGGGACATTGCGATACTTTTCTTTCCACGAGGCCTTGATGCCGCTGAATATCTTCAACGAGGAATAAGTGATCGACGGCTGTCTGGTCTTGCCCACCTTCCAGTGCCAGATTATCATGGCCGGTATCAGTGCGAGGAAGTAGAGCATCCAGGGATATGCGAAACTCACGTCATTGAACATCGGTCGTCGTCGCCTGCTTTTCCTTTTCCGGGCCGCTGTTCTGCCTGGACTTGTTCACAATCTCATAAGCCTGCTGCATCATTTCTTCGTTGACGGGGCCGAGCGGCGTGTATTTGGCAAACTTCACGAGGTCGGCATTCGATAGGAAATTGTACGTGGTTTCAATGACCGGCCCGCTCCCACTCTGACGCCTCAGGAGTTCGATAGCTTCGGAAGTCGGAAGCTCCATCGCCGGCATTCCGAATCTTCCCTCGAAGTATCTCCTTATGATTTCCGTTATCGCCGAATGGTATTCTTTGATCAATCCGCTCTGCCAGAGCTGGCGCTTCTCGAGTTCCTTCAGAGAATTCAGGGCAATCACGTCGGGAGAAAGTGCCGGTGCGGCGTGAAGCGGCTGGGGCTTTGCGCTTTTTCGCTTACGCCTTCGGTAGAGGTAGTATATCAGGCCTGCCACAAGTAGTGCGAGCACGACCCAGAGCGCGATCCAGAGCCAGTTTAGAGGGATGCCCAGAGGTCCTTTAATGTCCTTTATATTGCCCTGAAGATTCACTTTTACGGTGCTTACCGTGAAGCTGACCGGGTTTGTGAGAATCGAGTCAAGCGTCTTGCCTCCGGAAGGCTGATAGAAAACGGGTATGGAGGGAATCGTGACCCCCGCGGAATCGTAGCCGGAAAGGATGAAGTTGTAGGTGGCTGTGACCTTCCCGTTCTTCACGACCTCTACCGGCTTTTCGGCCTGGAGCATCGAGACGGATTTCAAGCTGTCGGTGATGAAAGGCGGGTGGACGGTCGTGCCTTTGCTGTAGTCGACCCGGATCGTGTAGTGAATGTAATCGCCTACAAGGTAAC
>JBJKPN010000072.1:0-20890 GCA_046706365.1 Candidatus Kryptoniota bacterium
AGTAGAATCGGCCTGTCGATGACCTGTACCATCATAGCACCGAGCCCGGCCGGTATGTACGGCAGACCGAATTTCAATAATTCCAAATACAGCTCTCTGTGGAAATGCAGTCCGAGTCTCTGGAAAATGGTCGGGAGAAGGAGGACCAGCGTGACCGAGGACGCGATCACTCCGCTGATGAAGATACCCTCGACTCCGGCGTGGAATTTGAGCAGCAGCACTACGTTTGCGGTAACGTTGACGATGATGTTTACAAGCTTGATTGAAGCGAATGTTTTCACCTTTCGCTGGAGCCTGAGCGACGCAAATGGAATCACCGCAAGCGAATCGAGGAGGAGCATGAGAGCCGAGTATTTGATGGTAGGGGCGAACTTCAGCGGTACCTCGAGAATGGGCGCCAGCCTGACGTGGTTGAAGAATATCAACGATGAAAAGAGAAGCGACGTAACAAGCACGGAAAGGAACGGCGTGGTGAAAATCTGGCTGTCATCTCCGATTTCCTTTGTCGATGCATACTTGAAATAGGCGGATTCCATTCCATACATATACACAATATTCATGAAGGCGATGTAGGAATAGACCGTTGCCACGACACCATATTGGGAAGTCAACAGTACGTTTGTATAGAAGGGTACGAGGAGAAAGTTCAGGAATCGCCCGACTATCGTGCCGACGCCGTAGATGGCGGTATCGGAGCCGAGCGATTTTATCTTGTCAAGCATGGCGGTGTGTTCTCATTTTCCATCCAAATCCTGAGAGGCCATGCGAATGGGTTATCGGGTTAATGGATTGATGTCCGGTTTTTGTATCCTGCGGGGGATTTCATAATCTTGTCTTTCAGCATGCGCAGCCTCACGTATCCACGAATCATTTCCTGCCGTCCGGTCAACCCCATTTACAAGCTCTGCGTTTGTTCATTCGAAACAGGAAACTAGCGACCCGTCGGTCGACTTTCACTCTTTTGCGGGGCTTTCCGGATTGTCTTCAACAAGCATGATAGGAATGTCGTTCTCCACTCTGTAAACGTGGCCGCACTTCTTGCAGGTTAGCGTGTTCTTCTCCTGGTCGTAATCCAGGTCGCCGCGGCAGTCCGGCTTCGGACAACAGAGTATATCCAGTAGTTCTTTCTTCAGCATTGAGGTCTCCTTTACTAAGTCAAAAATCAAAAGTCAAAGGTCAAAAAGGTGCGGTCGGCAAGTTCGTATGAACACTTGCATATTTTTTTGACTTTTGAGTCTTCACCTTTGACTTTCTTCACACTTTTCCCTCCAGCAGCTCCAGGAACACTTTTGGCGCCCTGACCGGCTTGCCGCTCTTAGTGTCGATGAAGCTGTGGACCGTAAATCCCTCAGTCATTTTTTCGCCGCCGCGGAAAATCTCATAATCGATCCTGAGGCGGGCCTTCGGGCTTTCCTTCAGCATCGCAGTAACGTCAATGATATCGTCGTACTGGACCTGTCGAATGTATTTTGCATAAGCCTCTATCAGCGGCAGAAAAAAGCCGGCCTCTTCAAACTGGCGATAAGTCATTCCGAGCGAACGCATCAAGTCGGCCCTTCCGACCTCGAAATACTCAAAATATCGCCCGTTGTAGACGCCGCGCATCTGATCTGTCTCGGCGTAACGAACTCTGATGCTGCTTTTTGTGGAATACATTATCTGGAGAGGACTTCCTAAGCCCCCGTGAAGGATCCCATGTTGCCGAATTTCTCAATGCGGTTTTCAACGAGCTTGTCCGGCCGTATTTTTCTGAGGGCCTCTATTTCCTCAACGAGGATCTTCTTCAAGGTCTTGGCCGCGGTCTCCGGGTCCTTGTGGGCACCGCCCATGGGCTCGGGCACTATTCTGTCTATTATTCCCTGCTTGAGTAAATCCTTCGCGGTCAGCTTGAGCGCCTCGGCGGCCTGCTCCTTATAGTCCCAGCTCCTCCACAAGATCGAAGAGCACGACTCCGGTGCGATGACGGAGTACCAGGAATTTTCCATCATTAATATCCTGTTTCCGACCCCGAGCCCGAGCGCCCCACCGGATGCTCCCTCGCCGATAATGGCGACGACTATCGGGACTCTGAGCTCAGCCATTTCAAACAGGTTCCTCGCGATAGCTTCTGCCTGGCCGCGCTCCTCCGCTTCTATGCCGGGATATGCGCCCGGCGTGTCGAGCAGAGTCACGACGGGTTTCCCGAATTTCTCAGCCAGCTTCATTAGTCGCAGTGCCTTGCGGTACCCTTCGGGGTTGGGCATCCCGAAATTCCTGTATATGTTCGACTTGGTATCGCGCCCCTTTTGCTGCCCTATTATCATAATGGTCTTGCCGTCGAGCCTGGCGAAGCCGCCGACTACAGCATGGTCGTCCCCGAAATATCTGTCGCCATGCAGTTCGATGAAATCTGTCGTCATCAAGCCTATGTAGTCCAACGTATACGGCCTTTCAGGGTGACGGGCTAATTGGACGCGCTGCCATCGGGTCAGATTGGAATAAACGCTGCTCCTGAGGTCATTGACGCGCGCTTCAAGTTTTTTAATCTCGTCTTCAATGTCAAGCTGATCGGATATGCCGCGCATCTCCGCGATTTTCTGCTCAAGCTCGGCTATCGGTTTCTCAAAATCCAGGTTCTGTTTTGCCATAAGGTTAAAAAAGGTAACCAGCCATAACGCACAAAGTCAAGTAAACCATGAAATCGGGACCGGACAATTTTTCGGCAGGCGTGCAAAAAGTGACGCTATCGCATATATTGTACAGAGGTCGGGAGGAATATGAGAAGAATCGTCGTCACGCTGTTAATCTTGACGGGGGCTCTGTTTGCGCCAAAGACCGGTCGCGGGCAAGACCTTCTGGTGAATCCTCAAAACGAGAAGTATCTCTTCACGTCCGGAGCAAATGGGACTGAAGGGTTCCTCTACAATCCTGCGTATCTTGGTCTGCACGACCGCGGGGGCGAGCTCGATGCGTACTATTTCTATCCGAGTGAAGGCCACCTGATTCCTGTCGGGGACAGATTTCATGACTTCGGCGCCTTTGCCCAGGCCGGAAAGATGGGGTTCTCGTACAGGAACGCATCCAGCTCATCCGAGGGACTGAACCAGTACTCAGTCGGACTCGGACTTGGAAACGGCCGTGCCGCAATCGGGGTGGCCATGTCCTTGATGAACATTACCGGATACGGATCGAGATGGTTCCCATCCGTGGGCCTCATTTGGCGGCCGGACCGCTATCTGAGTTTCGGCGCAGCTTACCACAACTTCTCAAACAGCCCTTTCGGGATACACCCGATTGAGAAGCAAGCCAATTTTGGAGTCGGAATTAGGCCGTTCGGTACCGATTTTCTGACCTTGAGCGGCGATCTTATCACGCCCGTTCACAACGACGGGTACAAGATCGGCGCCTCTCTGGAGTTCCTTCCCGGATTCAAGCTGTACGGCATCTACGATCGCTCCGGGTATGAGTATCAACCTGCCGGCGGTCCGGGACCTCTCCCGCCTACGGGTGGCACACCATTTCAACCAGTGATTCCTTCGGTTTGGGGTGCGACAACTGTATCCTTCGGGATCAGCTTCAATTTCGGAAGCCACATAAAAGCCGAGGGAATGTCAAGCTACCAATCGGGGAGGTACACGGCAACCTACGGACGCGTGATGATCACCTCCCAGGACTTGAAAACCATAGTACCCGATGAGCGAATCGCTGAAGTCGTCATAAAGGGAAGCATACATGACGGGCGCGAGCGTACACCATTCTTCATGAAACCGAGGAAGACCCTGCTGGACTATGTCGACGAGATACGAAAGTGCGGCGATGATCAATCGATCAGGGCGCTCATTCTCAAGATCTATCCTTTTTCGACGAGCGAGAGCTTCTTCGCTCTTTCGGCGGAGACACAGGAACTTGTCGACGCCGTCAAGTACGTTCGCGAGAAGGGGAAGAAGGTGTTCGCTTACCTCGCAGATAACAGCGGTGTGAATGAGCTTTACCTTGCCACAGCGGCGGACAAAGTCTATATGGCTCCCGTCACATTCGTTGCGGGATACGGAATCGATTTCGACGTGGTGAGGCTCAAGGGACTCTTCGACAAACTCCATATAACATGGAACGCGAGGACCGCAGGCAAATATAAATCTACATTCCACACTATGTACACCGACTCCGCTACGCCAGACCAGGCCAAACTAATCAAAGGTCTCGTAGACAATTTGTATTCGCAGATGATAAGTCAGATCGAAGTGAACCGGCACTTAACACCCGGCGATGGGATGAAAGAGGAAATTTCCGGCCTCATATCTTCAAATCGGGCTGCGGAAATCGGGCTCACCGACGGCGTCGCATATTTCGACCAGTTTAAGAAAGACGTTGGCAGGGAAGTGTTCGGAAAACCGAATGAGCCGCCGACCGTCGACCCTGCTCATATCGAGAAGTACGTAACCCGATGGGGTGAGAAACCTGAGATCGGAGTCGTCGGAGTTTACGGTACAATAACCACAGGCGAAAGCTCACCGGCTTCGCCGTTCCCGATTCCTTTCCTCGGCGGAGACCGGACGACCGGCTCCGAGACCGTGGTCAGGCAGATAAGGGAGGCGGCTTCGAACAGCGACATCAAGGCCATCGTACTTCGGGTCAACAGCGGTGGCGGATCCGCACTCGCATCGGACGAGATCTACAACGCGATCAGGGAGGCCCGGAGCAAGAAACCGGTCGTTGCATCGTTTGCAAACATGGCGGCCAGCGGCGGTTACTATGTCGCGGCAGGCGTCCAGAGAATATTCGCGGAGCCGGCGACTCTTACAGGAAGCATCGGGGTCGTGATCGAGTTTCCGGTATTGACTGATTTCCTGGAGAAGGACCTGGGAGCAAACGTAGAGAAGTATCAGGCAGGAAAATACTCGAACCTGCTCTCTCCATTTCACGCGTGGACGGGTACGGACAACAAATACATCGATGCGTTCTTGAATGAGACATATAATGATTTCATGACAAAAGTGGCCGAGGGAAGAAAGTTGAGCCTGAGCAGGGTCAGCGAGCTGGCACAAGGTAAAGTCTACACCGGGATGCAGGCCAGGAGCGACAGCCTTATAGATGAGTACGGCGGTCTTCAAAAGGCGATCAGTTATGCGGCAGACCTCGCCGGCGTGCAGGGGAGTTACCGTGTCAAGATGTTCCCGGTACCCGGATTCAGCCTGGGCGGCATTTTCAACCTCGCGGAAGCCATTATGCAAATGGCTTCAGATTGAAACGGACAAAATCTATTTCTATTTTCTAATCAATAATTCAAATATCGGAGCATATAATATGAAGAAAAGACTATTTACCCCGGGCCCTACGCCGATTCCGGAAAGCGTAATGCTTGCCATGGCGGAGCCTATTATTCATCACAGAAATCCAGAATTTGTTGAAGTCCTGACAAGCGTAAATGAAAACCTGAAGTACCTCTTCCAGACGAAGAATCCTGTTCTGACCCTCACCAGTTCCGGCACCGGCGCGATGGAAGCGACGGTTGTAAACCTGCTTTCTGCCGGCGACAAGGCGATCTTTGTTAGCCACGGCAAGTTCGGCGAACGCTGGGGCGAAATTATGAAGGCCTACGGCGTGGAGCCGGTTGAAATCAAACTAGAATGGGGAACCGCACCTACGGTCGAGGTTGTCCTCGATACTTTAAAGAAGAACCCGACTGTAAAGGCGGTATTCATGACGCACAGCGAGACGTCGACCGGCGTTTTCACCGACATTAAGACTATTGCGGCAGCTGTTCACGAGAAATACGACATAGCTGTTGTGGTCGACGGCATAACGTCGGTTGGGGCTCATGAGATGCGCTTCGATGACTGGGGGCTGGATGTTATCGTGACCGGATCGCAAAAAGGACTGATGATACCTCCTGGGCTTGCTTTTGCCGCGGTCAGCGATCGTGCGAAGAAGATGATCGAGACTTCGAATTTGCCGAAGTACTATTTCAGCTTCAAGAAAGCGCTGAAGTCGCACGCCAATAACGACACCCCGTTTACACCTGCCATTACGCTCATCATCGGTCTGGAGAAAGCCCTTCGGATGGTCAGGGAAGAGACTGTCGAGCACATCTGGCACCATCACAAGGTTTTGTCCGAGGCGGTCAGAAACGGCTGCAAAGCACTCGGTCTGGAACTGTTCGGTTCTCCTGCGTCGCATGCCGTCACGGCCGTAAACGTCCCGCAGGGAGTCGAGTACTCCAAGTTCAACAAGCTGCTCAAGATGAAATACGGCATTACGACAGCCGGCGGGCAGGAACACCTGAAAGGAAAAATCTTCAGGGTGTCCCATCTCGGTTACTACGACGAGGTGGATATCGTAGGAGTGGTTGCCGCACTGGAATGGACGCTTCACGACTTGAATTTCAAGTTTGCGCCGGGATCGGGAGTTACAGCAGTACAAAAGACATTCGCCGAATATGCAGCAGAGTCGGCGGACGCGTCCGCCGCATCCCCACAGGGTAGGGAGAAGGCGGAGGCGGTGAAATGAAGGTACTGGTAACCGATCCTATAGAACAGGCCTGCACCGACATTCTGGCGAAAGAGGGCATACAGGTCGATTCGAAACCCGGGCTTCCACCCGATGAAATCAAGAAGGTCATAGCCGATTACGATGCTCTGATTGTCCGGAGCGGGACGAAAGTCACTGCGGACATAATTGCAGAGGCGAAATCGATGAAGGTAATCGGACGCGCCGGAGCCGGTGTGGACAACATCGATGTTAACGCCGCAACCCGCAAGGGGATAGTAGTCATGAATACTCCGGGTGGGAATACCGTCTCCACCGCTGAGCATACCATGGCACTCATGATGTCTCTTGCGAGAAACATTCCCCAGTCATTCCACGATCTTCAAAACGGAAAGTGGGAAAGGAAGAAATACACTGGGGCAGAGCTCTTCGGCAAGACGCTCGGAGTTATAGGCCTCGGAAAAGTCGGGAGAGAAGTCGCATCCCGGTCAAGGGCGTTCGGGATGAACGTCATAGGTTATGATCCCCTCCTGGCGGCGGATGTGGCATCCAAGCTCGGCGTCGAGCTGGTGTCGGTGAACGACCTGATCGTTCGCTCGGATTTCATTACCGTTCATACTCCGCTGACTGAAGAGACGCGGGCGATACTCGGAGAAAAAGCGTTTTCCATTTGCAAGAGGGGAGTGCGGATAATCAACTGTGCCAGAGGCGGCATTGTAGATGAGGAAGCGCTCCTGAAAGCACTTGAAAGCGGTAAAGTGGCCGGAGCCGCACTCGACGTGTTTATGAAAGAGCCTCCCGGTGACAATCCCCTCTTCAAGCATCCGAAAGTGATAGCGACCCCGCACCTTGGCGCGTCGACAGAAGAGGCCCAGGAAAAGGTCGCAAAACAGATAGGGGAACAGCTTGTCGATTTCTTCAAAGAAAGGGGGATCGCCGGTGCAGTCAACATCATAGACTACCAGACCTCCGTAAGCGATGAATTGCGCGCATATCTCGTTCTAGCCGAGAAGATCGGCTCCGCTCACGCGCAATTGATCTCGGGCAAGATCAAGTCAATAACGGCCTCATACCGCGGTTCTCTGCTTCAGAATTCTTCCTCGCTTATTTCAACTGCCGTTCTCAAAGGAATGCTGGACTGGCTAATGTACGAGCCGGTCAATTTTGTAAACGCTCCCGTACTCGCCAAAGAAATGGGAATGGAGATAAGCGAGAAAAAGGAGCTCGACGGCGAACATTATCCGCGCTTGCTGACAATTGAAGTTCAGACAGATCGTGAAAGCAGGTCGATTTCCGGAACGGTTTTCGGTGAAAAAGAGATGAGGATTGTAGGAATAGACCAGTTCCATTTCGAGCTTTCGCCGGAGGGACACCTGATATTCTACTCGAATATCGACAGACCCGGCATGCTGGCCGCCGTCGGGAGCCTTCTGGCGGCGTCAAACGTCAACATTGCAGGTATGGCTCTCGGGCGTTCAGCGCCGGGTGAGCGTGCCATTACCTTCATGAGCGTTGACAGCGACATTCCGGAAGGCGTTCTGAAAGAGATCTCCAAGGTTGAAGGAGTCTTCGAAGTTAAATCGATAAGGCTCTGACCGTTCGAAGCTGTACTCCGGAGTCGATCCATTGCGCAAGCTTCGGCTCCGGGCCAATTCTGCAGTATCTTATATATGTAATAGAGCGAAGCCGCCGGCAGGTGCAAACCGCCGGCGGCGTTCTCGTTTAAGGGGGGCGGTTTGTGTGCGATCAGGTTGACTCGACAAGCGCAGTCAATGTCATGGACAGCGATTTCATTGAAGGCGGGCTGCCTGCAGTCGCCGCAGGACACCGGCCCGCCGGCTAAAAAAACTTGACCCCCCGCTTGACAAAGTAAAAAGAGCAGATTATATTTCAACGAAATTCTCACCCAAGTCGTGCACTACAAGAACCTGATGTAGTTACCTCTCATTTCAATGTCGTAGTAGAGTGCTGCTACGAGTGCTTCTCTACCTTTTGAAGGTTTCCAGTCGTGCGGAAACCAATAGTGTTTCAAAACTAGGCATGGGAGCGGTTTGCTGGTTGCTACGGGCTCTAGTCAGCTGATTTATTATCGGATTATTCACTCCAATTATTCCGTGCCCGGCGGGGTATTGCCCCCGCTTGCCGCGTTCCCGTGTGTTCAAAACAACAAGAATTTACCAGGGTAATCAGGAGGCTCATTGCGAATTGGTTCGGGTTTCTATATCTACATTTCTATTTTTTCTATCCCAAAGACACTCGACGGGTCGGTCACCCCACTACGGGTACCCTGGCTGACCCTTGTCGGGCCAAACGTCATACTCAAGGAGGCAAACCATGAGAGTTAAGCTTTTACTCGCAACGCTTCTCATAGCAATGGTACCGTCTGTCATTATGGCAGCCGGGAAGATCCATGGGAAGGTCGTTGACAAGGAGAACGGCGAGCCGCTGGTCGGCGCGACGGTATCGTTGATCGGGACCACACGCGGTGCGACGACGGATTTGAACGGCGAGTTCTATATCCTTCAAGTCGGAGTCGGGACCTACACAGTTCAGGCGTCCTATGTGGGCTACCAGCCCGTGCAGATTTCCAATGTCATGGTTAACGAGAACTTGACCACCGAAGTGAATTTCAGTCTGCCTAAGAGTGCCATACAGGTCGCTCCCGTCGAAATTATCGCACAGCGGCCTCTTATCCAGAAATCGGCCACGAACGAGACCAGGATTGTCAACAGCGACTTCCTGAATTCGATTCCTTTGCGCGACCTTACTCAGGCGGCAGCGCTTCAACCCGGTGTAGTGCTCCGGAACAATATGGTTTATATAAGAGGAAGTCGGTCCGACGAGACCGGATTCATGATCAACGGTGTCGACGTCACCGATCCTTACACGGGCGGCAACGCGGTTACGATTCCTCAGGAGGCCGTAGAGCAGATTCAGGTTCAAACGGGTGGATACCCAGCCGAATACGGCGGTGCCAACGGTGGCCTCGTCAGCACCCAGATGCGCACCGGCACGGAGAAACTCCATTTCTCATTGCAGATGGAGACCGACAATTTCACCAAACAGGGTCAGAGAACACTGGATACGTATTCCTACGGCTATTCCGATTATGTCGGGACACTGAGCGGCCCGGTCCTGTCGGATAAGGTGAGATTCTTCGGGTCCGCGGAGAACATGTTCTATCGCGATCCCGGATCGTTTGTCGCGCTGTACGGCAGCGGCATCAACGGCTCAACCGGTACCGGCGGGAACAATTCGATAGCCAGCCCGAGATTCTGGAGCGGAATTAATTTCAACGGATTGGTTCCGACACCGCAATATACCGTCCAGTCCCCGAATACTCTGGTCGATACGACACTCGACCTTAACTATCCGGCGGGGAATTTGATCGGCGGTCAGCTGAACATGTATTCGTACGCTGCGACCCTTCTCTTTGACCTCGGGGATATCCAGCTGCGCACGGCAGGTTCTTATTCCAACACGTTTTCTCAGAACCCGGCAGGCATAGCCAACATATTTAATGCCGCCAGGATGCCCGTTAACCATTATCAGAACGGGTTTGGGAACGTCAAGTTGACACAATTTTTCAACCCGAAGACCTATTACGAGTTGAACCTGAACTACTTCAGGAACTTCTACAAGACCGGCTTCGACCCGGTGCTTGACGGAGATTTCGTCAATTACGGAGGTCCTGTATCGAATCCATCTCTGAACAACGGTGCGACTTCTCTTATCAACGCGCCATGGTATATCTTCGGTCCGAATCCTCTCGGTCTAACCATCAATCAGCCGGGAACGCTGGTTGCGACGGTTCCGGCGATCACCTCGGAAGCCTCGCTCGGTGGCCGACTTGATTTCTCTACGGAACTTAATAACAACGCGGTAAAGTTCGGCGGCGAATATACCTATTACACGATCCGACAGTATGCCCCGTTGAGGCTGACTTCAATGTATGCCACCATGAACAGTACGAGCCTGACCGAACTGCAGAAAGAGGCCACGCTGAGAGAAGGCGGATTCAATAACTATGGTTACGATATACTCGGGAACGTCATTAACGACAATGTGATGTTGGGTAACGTCATACTGGATTTCGGTCCACCGCATCCGGTAAATGCCGCAATCTATGTCCAGGACAAGATTGAGCTCCCCGATATCAATCTAAACATCGGCCTGAGGTACGACTATATCGATCCTGACAGCTGGGCCTTCACGGATCCGCATTCCATACACTTCATCGATACATTGGGCGTGATATCGCCGGCATCCCTGACGAAGACACCGGTCAGTCAGCAGATAAGCCCGCGCATCGGGGTGTCCTTCCCGGTCAGCGACCAGACCGTCTTTCATGCTCAATATGGAAAATTCATCCAGGAGTCTCAGTTAATTAACTCGTATGCCGGGATGGGGAGAATGTTCAACATCGTGAACGGCGGAAACTACTTCCAGACTCCCAACGGCTACGGTTTGAAGCCCGAGAGGACGACCCAGTACGAGCTTGGATTCGCCCAGCAGCTTGGTGAGGATGCTTCGTTCGACATCACTGCATTTTACAAAGATATCAGGGACCAGATTCAGATGCGGCTGCTGGCTCCCTCACCGGGTGCAGAAAGCAGAAACTACTACACTCTTGTCAACGGGGACTTCTCGACAAGCAGAGGGATCGAGCTTCAGGTTACCCTGCGGCGCGTAAACCGCATTCAGGCACAATTGAATTATACTTATGCCAGCGCGGAAGGCACGGGGTCGACGGCAAACAGCTCTGCAGGAAGCGCATCAGATCAGCGCGGATACACCGCTAACATTCCGTTCCCGGCTGCCTACAGCCAGGCAAACACCGGCAGCATAATCATAGATTACCGCTTTGCCAAAGGAGACGGCGGCCCGATTCTCCAGCAGGCCGGCGTCAATCTATTGATGTCCTTCGGCAGCGGTTATCCCTTCACCCTTGAGACAATCTCTCAGAACAACCTTGGTGACGCTCGATTCCAGGTGCCTCTCGAACCGATCGGATATTCCACCACTCCATGGACATTCGAACTCGACCTCCGTGTCGACAAGACAGTCAGGCTCGGACCCCTGGACGCGATGTTCTACGTGTATGTGCAGAATCTCCTGAACGCGCACAACGCGGACAACGTGTTCATCAGGACCGGAGACCCGGCAAACGACGGTTGGCTCAGCACCTCCGCAGGACTGGCGTACGCGGCAAGTCAGTCGGATCCTGCTCTCTACCAGTCTCTCTATAATGCCGCCTACCTGGGAAATAATGCCAACAGCTACCTGTCACCGAGGCAAATCAGATTCGGAGTAAAACTTGACTACTAAAAAGAAAACGAAAGTCTGGGAGGAATACTCTATGATTCGTAAAGAATTTCTAATCGGGTTTGCAGCGGCTCTTGTCCTTGTGGCGTGTACTTTGGTACATCCGGCGCGGGCGGAGGGACCTGTGAACAAGGGAGATAGCAAGCAAAAAGTCCATAAGGTGTTGACAAACAATCTCTACAGACCTATGGACATAAATAATATATTCAACTACTACTCGAACACCGGAGACGGGTCCTTCAACAAATTTAAATCGGACAACGAAGGGTTCGAGTTCCCGATCGGTTCGTACGTCGGCACATGTATCTTTGAAGATGGTCTCGTATGGACCGCCTTCAAGAACGATACACTGTACTGCGGCGGTTCGACCTACAACCGCGGACTGCAGGCGGGAAGAATCTTACAGTATGGCACGGCGACCAGTCTGCCCGTCGCCGACGATGCCGGTAAATCCGAATACAGGGTTTACAGGGTCCGTCCGGACATCAAGCCGACTTCCGATGCTGCGACGATAACCAGCGAGACGAGCGCCCTTCAGAACAGCGAAGTCCCGTATATCAATCACTTCGAAAGTTACACTGCGTCCGATCTCCTGACCCAATACTGGAATGACTGGAATCAGTGGCCGGCAAGTGAAGGGGCTCCATTCACCGATGCAAACGGCGTGGCGCACGTAAACGGCGGAAGCGGCTATGATCCGACCACGTGTATCCCGGGCTTCCCGGGTGCCGACCAGACCGAGTGGATGGTCATGAACGACGTGAACGCACCACTGTCCCGCGGCCTCTACGGATCGAATCCTATAGGTATCGAAGTGCAACGTACGATTTGGGCTTATAACAGGCCCGGCGCCCTGGGTAACACGATATTCCTCAGCTATACATTCATAAACAAGAGTGGCGTAAAGCTCGACTCGATGTACGTTTCCCAGTGGGCAGATCCGGATCTGGGGTTTGCAGGCGATGATGCCACCGGCTGCGACACGACCAGGAGCCTTGGATACGTATACAACGGCGAAGCCAGAGACGCAAACTTCGCGAGTCTCGGATTGCCGCCGCCTGCGACCGGCTTCGACTTCTTCCAGGGGCCGATCGTTCCCGGCGCACCAACCGATTCTGCTATTTTCAACATGCGTATGCTTCCGGGTAAGATGAATCTGCCCATGACGGCGTTCACCTTCTTCATCAACGGCAATGCCACATTTACTGATCCCCCGCTCAACGATGTGCGCGGCACCCCGCAGTGGTACAACCTTATGAGGGGGAGAGTGAGTACGACCGGCGCACCGTTCGATCCGACTGTAACAGGTGGCAGCAATTTCTGCTATCCCGGTGATCCGGTCACGAACACCGGACCGACTTTTATAGGCTCTGGGTCGGTATCCTCGCCGGCAGACGTCAGGATGTGTCTGAACTCCGGCCCGTTCACGATGAATGCGGGCGACACACAACAGGTTGTCGTTGCCGCGCTGGCGGGTTTGGGTGCAGACTATCTGTCGAGCGTCTCTGTCCTGAGGTCGAACGACGACATAGCCCAGGCAGCATACAATTCTCTGTTCCAACTTGCCGTGCCTCCTCCACAACCGTCGGTCAAGGTTGCCAATCTGAACAATGAAATAGTCCTTTCCTGGGGCGACGTCGATGCGGCGACCAAAATTGAGACGTCTTCCTCGAAGGGTTATGAGTTTGAAGGCTACAACGTATATCAGTTTCCGCGCAACTCCCCCACAGGCGCAAAGCTTATTGCAACATATGACGTCGTGAACGGCATTCGGACCATCCAGGATACGACCTTCAGCGTCGCACTCGGGACTTACGTCGTAACCCCGACCCAGTACGGAACCGACAGCGGCATAAAGCATACCATTACGATCACTCAAGACGGGTTCACTGGTACGCCACTTGTTAACGATCGTGATTACTACTTTGCCGTTACGGCCTACAGCGTCAATCTCACGGAAGGACTGGTTCCGCATGCGCTGGAGAGTTCCCCTTCGATAATGGCCGTTCGTCCGGAGCCACCGGCAAACGGTGTCCGCCTTGCTTTCGCCAGCGGTGACTCGCTCAAAGTCACTCATGCTGGAAACAGCGACGGAAGCGTTGTCGCGACGGTGGCAGATCCCACATTGTTGACCGGCCACCAGTACAAAGTAAGCTTCGATACCACAGGCGGTACTACAACATGGAGACTTGCCGACGTCACTTCCGGCAAAGTGCTCCTTTCCAATCAGGATCAGACTGCTGCAGGCGAATTGCCTCCGGGATTCGTCGCAGATGGCTTCGTGATCGCAACGTTCGGTCCGCCCCCGGGAATGAAGGATTGGTCATGGACTCCTTCTGCAGATCGATTCTGGACCTGGTCAAACGGGAACTGGGGTTCTGAAGGATTCGGCGGAGCCATAGGGAACGGCTACGACCAGTGGTTCTCCGGCTCGTCAACAACGTACGACCAGCTCCGGAACGTCGAGATCAGGTTTGCGACCACGGATGCGAACGGAAACGTGACGAACGCGAACGACCCGAACTGGTCCTACGCGTACCGGTACCTGCGCTCGGCATCTGCACCTCCGGCACAGCCGTCGTTTGCTCCCTACATCGTGAATCCGAGTGCGGGCTATGCCTTCCAGGAATACAAGCAGACGATGCCTTTTGCAGCCTATAACATGGAGACCAACCCGCCGACGCGGCTCATGGTTGGGTATCTGGAAAACAATCAGGTCAACGGTTTGGTTGACGGAAAATACTGGCCTCCTTACTACGACGATGCGACTCACGGAGACAATATCGCTTCGACCGGACCGAGGGAATGGTTCTTTATTTTTAACGTACCGTACAGCACGACTCCTGATCCAGCGCTGGAAACGGATATTTTGGACAATACTCTTCCGATAATGTGGTTCGGGACTGTTACCAGGAGGAATGAGAACGCCTGGTCTTCGCAGGATGTGATGGAGATAATCACGAATCATATCAATACTCCTGCCGACCAGTTTACTTTTACTGCCACTGCTCCTACCCAGGAAACGGTGAACGAAGTAGCTGATATCACGAAGATAAATGTCTTCCCGAATCCTTACTTCGGTTTCAACAAGCTCGAAGCAGACAAATACACGAGATGGGTCAGATTTACTCACCTCCCGCAGACCGCCACGATTCGGATCTTCAACCTTGCCGGCATTCTAGTTCGGACGCTTGTGAAGAGCGACAATACTCAGTTTGCCGACTGGGATCTGATGAATGAGCACCAGCTGCCGGTTGCAGCAGGGATGTACATAGCACACATCGACTGCCCCGGACTTGGAACGAAGATACTCAAGCTGGCAATCATTCCCGAGCAACAGTTCCTGGATCACTATTGAGAATCGGGAGGATATGAAATTGAAAACGCTGCTTTTCGAGAAATCTAAGATTGGAAGGAGATATTCTATGAATATCACACTAAGGCGTTTAGCCGTTGTTCTCGTGCTGCTCGGCCTGGTATGCGCGCCCGCGTTTGTGCCGACGGCACAGGCGGGCAACACGAACAGGACTGGTACTGCGGGTGCGCAGGAACTTTTGATTCCGGTAGGAGCCCGTGGGATTGCACTGGGCGGGAGTAATATCGCGTTTTCCACCGGGGCGGATGCAATATTCTGGAATCCGGCCGGCGTGGCGCGGTCGTCTTTCGGCACGGAAGCGTATTTTTCTCACATGTCCTACTTTGCCGGCATCGGTGTCGATTACGGCGCGCTGGGCGTGACGTTCGGCAGTATCGGTACGTTCGCCGCCTCGTTCAAGTCGATTGCATTTGGAAACATCGCAGTCACTACCGAAGAAAATCCTGACGGTACAGGAGCGACCTATTCGCCGACATTTATTGTCGCCGGGCTGACATACTCAAAACAGCTTACCGACCGGATATCTGTCGGAGCTAACTTCAATTTTGTGAGCGAGACTATAATCAGCACGTCAGCGACAGGGTTTGCGATGGATGCCGGCGTGCAGTACAGCGGCCTCCTGGTTCCTGAGCTCAAGCTCGGAGTCGTAATCAAGAATCTCGGCCCGAACATGGCGTTCAGTGGGCCTAACCTGCTCCGTCAGGGAACTACTGTCGGGGATATCCGCGGCACTCAGTGGTACTCCGTCGATGCCGCCTCATTTGAACTGCCTTCCCAGATGCAGGTTGGACTTGCGTACGACAGGCAACTGGGCGACATGAACAGGCTCACTGTCTTCGGAAACTTCACGAATAACAACTACAGCTCCGATCTTTATAACGTCGGAGTCGAATATGCGTTCAACAACCTGATCTTTGTCCGCGGCGGATACAACTATGCACCGCAGGCGCCGAAGGATCAGACCGGACAGACTTCCCAGCTTTACGATTTCGCACTCGGTGCAGGAATCAACTACAACCTGGGTGCGTTCAACTTTACGTTTGACTATGCGTATCAGCACGCTGTGATGCTCTCGTCAAACAACGTGTTCACAGTAAAGCTTGGATTCTGAGGAAGAACGTAAGATAACGGGAAAAGGTCGTCCATGGTTTGTGGGCGACCTTTTCAATTTTTGGGGACGTCGGGTTCTTGGGTAGCATTCTTTCTTATGCCATTGTCGGGAGTGGTCTGAATATTGTGATCCGGAACGCCGTGAGGGACATTATCCTGTTTCTCTGGGTCTGCGGGGCCGCATGGACACAGGCCTGTGCCCAATCGGTCTCATGGTCGCGGGTTGCCGGACCTTATGCCGGCGAGGTTCAGCTCGTGACTATCGATCGTGCCGGGGATATCTTCGCTACAATATTCGACGGGAGAGTCGATTTGTACCGTTCGACGGACAGAGGCGCGACGTGGCAACATGTATTCAGTGTCCTGAGCTACGGGTATGAATCCGCACTTGCCGTCGATTCCTCAGATAACATTTATTATGGGGATATTGATGCAGGGCTTTTCGAATCTACAGACGGTGGTTCTACATGGTCCAGGCCAGGCCTGCCCGGCGGTGCGTCGGCCATATCCGTTATCTCAGGCAACAGGGTCTGCGTGGGAGGGAGGCAGACGGTCTCAATATCAAGCGATGCAGGGAGAAGCTGGACTACTTCGACGGTGACAAGCGATCCGGTTGAAGTGCTCTCCATATCCGAAGACTCTGCAGGAAATATCTATGCCGGTCTTAAGGCCGTTCCTCCCTCGAAAGTCTCTCCGGGTTACGGAGGCGGAGTCTATATTTCATCCGATAGCGGCAAAACATGGGGATTCTACGGGTTACGTCTGTTATCCATTTCATCCATAGCTGCCGACAAAGGGTCGGGAAAGATCTTCGTCGCTTTGAATTACAACGTTATCTACTCCGCGGCTCAGAAAAGCAGCAACTGGAAACAAGATAATTCGGGGATCCCGTACTGGGTAGGGAGCATCGACAATCTTTTTACGGATCCCGACGGTCGGGCTCGCACCGTCACGAATGCCGGCATTTTTATCTACAACCTCTCTTCATCCGGCTGGAATGCCGTCACTCCGGAGATATCACTGGACTCGATAACCACGGCCGCTTACGACGCTGCCGGAAGAAGCTATGCCGGCACCGGGACCGACGGCATTTACTATCTGGATAATCCGACATCGACCTGGGTCCAATGTGGAATTGTCCCGGCATGGATTAAATCGCTGGGAATGGACAATACCGGTAGTCTGTACGCCGGCACGGGAACCGGAATTTTTAGACAGGACCCGGATTCGGGCGGCTGGCTGAGAATCAGTGATGGGCTCGGCAAGGGAACGGTCTATCAAATCCGATGGTCCGATCACAACAATGTCCTGTACGCCTCCACTGAAGACGGCCTCTATTACCTGCCTGCTTCATCGGACTATTGGATACCTCTCACGAGGCAGTGGCTGTTCGACTTTGCAGAAACTCAGACGACGTTTTACGGAGGATCTACCGGTGGGATCTATATGGCAGAAAACGGATTGGGCGCAGGCTGGAACTATCTCCCGACAATCGGACTGCCACTCACGAGCATTTATTGTCTCGCGACGGATTCGTCAGGTAATCTGTATGTCGGTACGAAAAACGCCGGCGTCTTCGTCAGCTCAGGAGATATGATGTTCTGGAAAGAGGTGGGAATTTACTCGCCCATAATTTTCGGAACCGTTAAAGTGTTGGCAATAGACTCGGGGGGTGGAATGTTTGCCGGTACCGACTCTTCCGGGGCTTATTACTCTCGCGACTCCGGGGAAACATGGGAACCAATCTTGTCAATAAGCGGAAAAGACGTCACTTGTTTCCTCACCGGTTTCAATTCGAGGTACTTTGCCGGCGCGCTTGACGGGGGAGTTTACATGTCTACCGATCACGGGCTGACCTGGCAGCCGCAAAATACGGGCCTTTCGGATTCCAACGTCACAACGCTCCTGCTCGGTCGGGTCGGCTATGTCTATGCAGGCACCGACAGCGGCCTCTTCAAGAGCGACCGGATCGTTACCGCGATTCGGGAAAATACCCCCGTGGCTTCAGCATTTCGTCTCGAACAGAACTTTCCGAACCCGTTCAATCCGACCACCAATATCGAATTTCGAATTGCGGATGCCGGATTCGTATCTATTAAAGTCTATGATGTATTGGGCAGAGAAGTGAGGACGCTGGTCGCCAAAGTGGAGCGGCCTGGCACATACTTGGTGCCGTTCAATGCCGAAGGCCTGCCCAGCGGTGTGTACTTCTACGCTCTGGTCGCAGGAGGCCGTGTCGAAACAAAAAAAATGGTCTTGATGAAGTGATTCGAATATCGTCGTACTGCAGCTCAAGCTCATCGGCTCCGGCTTTGAGGAAGCAGGTCCGGCCTGTCTGGCTTTGCATGCTTCTACTGTTATCGCTTTCTATTACGAGCTGCAACAAGGCTTTTCAACCCGAAGTGAACTACACGCCGAAGCTGAATGTTTTCGCCATTTTATTCGGGGACTCCCACAAGGCATACGTCAGGGTGATGTCTGTAGTTGACAATCCACTCGATGTGTCCAGGCCTGTTCACGGTGCCGTGGTGACTCTCTCCGGGGGGCCGAGCGGTTCTCCCATTTCCTGCACGCTTGTAGATACAACGCAGGTGATTGACGGAGATACCGCGTCATTTTATTTCACTGATGCCGATATCGTCCCGGGTGCCTCCTACATGGTTTCAGTCACAAAGGACGGATACCCGCCGGTCAACGCCACGGCTACCGTTCCCTTCGGGTATGCGGCTATCCCCGATCTGAGCGCTTACGCATCTTTCATGGATCCGGATTCGACCATGTCGGATGTAAATGTCGACGTGCATCTTTCCGGCCTTGCCAGTGCGGCATTCGTGCAGATGCTTGTCGAATACAGGGCAATCGACAGCCTGGGGAAGTTTCACGTCGGCACCTTCGATGTCATCCCAGTCGATTCTCTTAATCCTTTCACAGAGATACAGGCGCTGGTGCTCCGTGTGAACGTGAATATGTACAACTACTGGCAGGCCTTCGACCTTGCCCGCCGGTCGGCAACCGGTTTCGATGCATACCACTTGTATGTCGATATCATTGTGACACAAATAGACGACAATCTCTACAGATTTTTCATGACTTCCACGCGCTCGCTGAATCCGCTCTCGATGAGGACGGACAAGATAATTTTTACGAATATACCGAATAACGCCGGAACGGGCATAGTCTCGGGCGCATCCTCAGACACGACAAGGATATTCCTGTTTTGAGAATAATTCTGTCATTCGCTCTATTTTTTACGGTATGTCCACTCTTCGCGCAGGGACCGGCAGTTACCGTAACCGGCTCTGTGTCCGACAGCGCCAGCGGCGAACGCATCCCGTACGCAACCATAATGGTTGCGGGCACCTCGGTCGGAACGATGGCCGACGTCAACGGTTACTTCATCCTTCGAAACCTGAAAATGACGAAGATCATGCTGCGGATCTCCGCTATCGGCTACACGGCAAAAGAGGTGGAAGTGCAGTTCAAAGGAAGACAGTCGATTTCAATGAACATTGCTCTCTCCGAATCGCCGAGGACGCTGCCGAATGTTGAAGTTGTGGGGAAGACATTGAAGGGGTCGGCAGGTATCGCAGGTACGACGGTAATAACACCCGGCCAGCTGCAGAATACTGTGGGCATTTTCCGGACGGATGCGGTTCAATACCTGACTCAGCTTCCGGGGGTCGTCACGGTGAGCGGTGTGTCGAGCCAGTACTATGTGCGCGGCGGCGGGCCTGACGAGAACCTCGTCCTGATAGACGGCATGCAGGTCTACAACCTGTCTCATGCATTCGGGCTTTTCAGTTTCATCGATCCCATGCTGGTGAAGGTGGCCAGCTTCAGCGTCGGAGGCTTCCAGGCGGATTACGGCGGGAGGCTCTCTTCGGTGCTGGATATACGGACGATCGACGGCGACAGGAATGTTCTGAAAGCGAAAGGGACACTGGATTTGCTTTCCTCCGACGTGATGTTGACGGGCCCGCTTTTCTCACGAGGGAAGGGAAGCTTCGTGGCGTTCTATCGCCGCCCGCTTTTCCAGAATGCGCTCGAGAAATTCTACTCGCTCGGCCTGCCGTTCGACTTCTACGATGGGTTCGGAAAGGCAACCATGGATTTCCCGGGCAACGGCCACGTGAGTGCCGAGTTTCTGACGAGCTCGGATCGGATAATTCAACAAAATCCATTCGAACCGGACTTCAAATGGAGCAACAAATCCGGTGCCGTCTCCATGGGATTCATCGCCGGCGACCAGTTCGATTTGAGGTTTTCCCTCTCTTACTCGACCTATCGCGCCGAGCAGTTCCCGAAAGAATCAAGAATACTGGGCTACCAGTATGACGATATTTCTAACGTCACCCTTTTCGGAGACGTGGTATCGTATATATCCTCGAGGGACCAGGTTGACGTCGGTCTCAGTTTCAGTTTTCCCGATTATAATTACACCTTCACAAACAGATATGGAAGCTCAATCGGGGAATCCGTGACCGAGGTGGAGCCGCAGATGTGGGTAAAATACAGTTTCAAGCCGCAGGGCAGATTTTCCTTTGAGGCGGGTTTGCGCGCCGACCTCCAGAGAACCTTTCAGGGATTCATGGGTACTCACGGCGGGTATCTGGC
>JBJKPN010000073.1:0-8222 GCA_046706365.1 Candidatus Kryptoniota bacterium
TATCCCAGGAATAAAGTTTTTTCTGTTCGGACACGCCGTCCGCAAACCGGCCGGCAAGGCTTTCAGAAAAGAATTTAACAATTGCTTCCGACAATTCATGCGGAGAATTCGGTGGAACTACCAGTCCAGTCCTGCCGTCTATCACGATTTCGGCAAGGCCGCCGACGTCGGTTGTGATGACCGGCTTGTCGAAGTTGTAGGCTATCTGTGCGATCCCGCTCTGGGTAGCATCTATGTAAGGAAGCACCACCGCGTCGGCAGCCGAGAAATAAGTCGCGACCTCGTCGTTCGGCACATAATCGCTGACCACCTCCACGTGTTCCGACAGTTCCAGCCGCTCTATCTGCTCGCGATAGGCGGCCTCGTTGTCGTAAAACTCTCCGACTACAAGCAGCCTGATTTTGATTTTGGCCAATGTTTCCTTCATTGAATCGAGCAGTACGTGCAGCCCTTTATACTTGCGGATGTAACCGAAAAATAGAAGTATGTTTTCGTCGGATCCGATTCCCAATTTTGCCCTCGCCTCCGATCTGTCGACCGGTTTTCCGAAAATCTCGTAAACGGGATGCGGGACATAACGGTATTTCGGGGACTTGAGAACCGACAACAGGTCCTTCTCCACCGATCTGGACTGGACAATAAAGAAGTCTCCGGATTTGAGCACCCAGGAAGTCAACGCCTTGTCCAGAGGCGTCTTTTCGTGGGGAAGGACATTGTCGCAGACGTAGAGCACTTTGCAGCCTGACCGCTTCTTTGCTACCCTGGCAATCGTTCCGAACACGGGGGCGAAGAACGGCATCCAGTATTTGAAAATTATCAGGTCTGGCTTCCGGCTTGCCGCCATCTTCCCTGTTTTGAACCAGGTAAAAGGATTTAGAGTATCGATAACCTGAATTGTCGGAACCTCATGGGAGCCGCCCCCTTTTTCTTCCTGAGACTTCCCAGGGAAAAGCAGCTTCGGATACTGTCGCTTGAAGGTTAATATGGAAACCTCGTGACGCGCCGAAAGATGGTTGTACAAAAGGGAAACGTAGTGGGCAATTCCGCCGCGGAGGGGCGGAGCAGTGCTGATAATGACTATTTTCATTCTACCTTAATGAATTCACTTCAAACTATTCGCGCAGTCTTTCGTTACCGGTTCGCGCCCGATTTCCGCACCTGAACGATGTCGCCCCTTTCCAATGAGTCACGACTGAGATGATTCCTCTCGGCCATCGGCAAACTTCCCTGAGGCATCTCGGACCGCGGATCTAAATTCCGAAGATATGGCACAGGATGTACGGGGCTTCTTTACGGAAGTCTCAGTACGTCTTCAACAGCCCGCAGGACTTTCTCAGAAGGCAGGTGATCGAGACAGAAGTATTTGTCGTTGATACAGGTCGGCGAGAAGAAGCATTTGCATTCGCGATCCGGTTCCACAATCTTCCCGAGACCATACAACTCGAACTCGTGCCTGTTGAAAATGTTGTTGAGGAGGACAATCTTCTTGTCGAGACCTATCGTGATATGCATTCCCATCGTCACGCCGGTCACGACAAGATCGACCTGGTCCACGAGGTTGACGAACTGCCGGAGCGGGAAATAGCCGAGATATTTCGCCCCGCTTGCCTTCGCGATATTCCTGTTGCGCACGTCTTCCTGCTCGCCCCCCAGCAAAAGAACTCCGAAACCTTTCTTCATCAGACCACTCGCCAGCTCAGACCAGCTCTCTTCGCTCCAGAGGCGGCTCGTCCATCTTCCTCCGCATCCCGTGTTGAGTCCGACAAGAGGCCGCGGCAGTTTTAAATCCCATTCGTAGCCGTCCGACTTGAAATTCGAAAGCTTGTATTTTTCCCCATTGAAGGAGAATCCGCAAATCTCAAAGATCTCTTCGAGGTAGCTTTTCTTATTTGCCTTGTTGACGTCGTCGAACAGGCCGGTGAGATACTTCTGATTTGCGAGCTCGCCTGCCGGGATGGTCTTGCCATCCTTAAGGAGGAAGCCTCGTTTGACCCTAGCGCTGACCCTGTTTGCCAGAGCGGCCGCCTCGTAGTCCTTGTCCAGACTGAACAGGTAATCGAACTCCGTTTCTTCTATTTGAAGAACCGAAGCGAGATTGAATTTCAGTTTCCGGTCCACATCGTCCGGGAGAAAATCCGGAGTGAGCGTGAGCCACCATATCTCGGCCTGCGGGTGAAGTGATTTTATTTTTCTGAGCAGCGGTGTTGTGCGAATGACATCCCCGAGCGCACCGAGCTTGATAATCAAAAACCTCTCGCGCATCGGCTCGTAGTACGTGCAGTCCGTACAGTGAACGCCGTAAAGCTTGTTAGGCTTGCAGGGAATATGGCCCCGGTAATGCCTGCAATCGATTTTTACAACTTCCCCTTGGTTCCCTGGCATTACTTCAGTTGAAGACCTTTTCCTTGATGGTATACTCTTCGGCGGCATTCGACCTCGTGATCATTTCGCCGAGCAGTCCGATCGAGACAAATTGAACTCCGACAATAATCAGCAGGACCCCGACCGTGAAGAGCGGCCTATTGCTGATCGCCGTCTTTCCCATGAGCCATTCTATTGTCAACTCGAGATCGATCGCAAACCCGAAAATGAATGTGAACAAACCGATGACGCCGAAAAAGTGAAGCGGACGTTTGCTGTAACGCGTTGTGAAGAGAACCGTTACGAGATCAAGGAGTCCGTGCCAGAAGCGGCTCATTCCGAATTTCGTTTTCCCGTACTTACGCGGGTGGTGGACTACGGGAATCTCTGCCACCCTGTATCCCGCCCAGTGGGCAAGGACCGGCAGGAACCGGTGCATTTCACCGTAAACCTTGATGTCCTGTACAACCTCTCGCCGGTAAGCCTTCAGCCCGGAATTGAAATCGCGCAGCTTGATTCCAGTCAGTGCGGAAGTCGTGAAATTGAACAACCTTGAAGGGATCGTCTTCGAAATGGGGTCGTGCCGTCTTTTCTTCCAGCCGTTTACAAGGTCATAGCCCGATTCGAGTTTCTCGATCAGTCTCGGAATTTCGTTCGGATCATCCTGAAGATCGGCATCCATCGTAACGATGATCCGGCCGACGGCGTGCTGAAACCCGACTGAAAGCGCCGCCGACTTGCCGTAATTCTTCCTGAAACTTATGAACTTGTACCGGCGATTTTTTCTGTGGATATCCCTGAGAAGCTTCAGAGAATTGTCTGTAGAGCCGTCGTCGACAAATATCACCTCGTAAGTCGCGTTCATCCTGTCAAGTGCATCCCGGATTGCAAGCGAAAGAGGCATGAGCGACTGTTCCTCATTATAAAGCGGGACGACTACGGAAATGTCGATTTTCTTCGGCGGCCTGTCGTGAAACTGCCTTTGGACGTGCTCTTCGGTAGACTTTTGGTAGTTATCGCTCATTACACAGCCAGTTTTTCTACAAAAATACCCTTGATGCCGCAAAAATGCAACGAAAGAGATTAGGGACGACACATCGTCGGAATGTTCTTGAAACCCGATCTGAATGTGATTTCAGACAACACTTCCGTACAGACACATCGGACATCCTTGATTTCACCAAGTGTCGATAATAAATTCTGTCAGCAAAATTAGATGATTTTTCTAAGTGCATGTTTAGTATTGCTGAAATACGGAACAATTCCTATCAAGTCGCTGTTTTTTGCGGATGATTATTACTGAAGGTCAGATTCTTTATGAGTAAGGTCTTGAAGTTGCTTGGATTGCTTTTCCTGCCGATCGCTGTTCTGGTGTTTGTTTTCGCGATTTTCTACGGTAGGACGGGAAAGAGCGGGAAGAATTTCTTCCTCCAGGAATACGACGAACAGAATATCTACGGGTAGTCTTATCCTTCGCTAGGGGTCGCAGGTGACCAATGATGCGTAGTACTCTCGGAAACGCACGGGAAGATTATGCGACAAACCGAACCGCCAATCACCCTACAGTCAACTGTGATCACTAAGGAATCGAAGGACGCCATTCATCAGCGGCAATGGATGGTGCTCATAGTCCCGCAGCGTTCAGATTATTTCCTTTTGAAAGACGGTCTGCCTCTTTAGTTCCTTGAAATTTTCCTTAATATAAAACCGATGGGTCTCTTCCCTTACGACATTAGTGCGAACCCTCAGGTTCGGGAAATGCGATTCTCTCGCCCACCGCTCCGCCTCCCCGACAAGAATTTTTCCAATCCCCAGGCCCCGGCATGATTCATCAACAACGAGCCCGGTGATTTCTGCTATGTCACCCGACTCTATCGCCGTTTTCACGCTCGTCTGGATCCAACCCACGACGTTGTCGTCCTTCAATGCGACGATGACCATCCCGCGCTGCAGGTTTGGGAATGTCTCAATTCTCGCCTTCACTTCTTCTACAGATGCATCATAACCAAGCTGTTTACACAATGCAGCGACGCGCTTTGCATCGGCGGGCAAGGCCTTTCTAACGACAAAGGGATTCATGGAGACACCTTCTGACTGTTCCCTAATTAACAGGACCCGGCCTCTGCAGAGTTCCTTGTGGCACTGGAGCCGGCATGCTCCCCCGCACCGAAGCCGTAAACAACTTCGCAATCCTTCCGTGATCTCTCATCTTCCTCGGGCGTTCATTATATTAATAATTCACTGAGGTAAAACTTTGTTAAGCGCAAGAAATATAACGGTACAATTCGGGGAGAGATATCTGTTTCACGACTTGTCATTCACTGTCGCCCCGCACGACAGGATCGGGCTCGTCGGTTCGAACGGTGCCGGTAAGTCGACACTTCTCAGGATCATGGCAAGCATCTCGGAGCCGGACAGCGGCGTCATAAATAAGGCACGATATGTCACTACCGGTTATCTCCCGCAGGAAGGGATCGTCACCTCGGGAAGGACTCTTTACACCGAGGCGGAGACCGCTTTTGAGGACGTCGTGATGGTAAGGGGAGAGATAGAGGAAGCCCAGAGGAAACTGGAAGAGCTCTCCCCATCGAAACCCGATTATCTCGACACTCTCGAAGTATTCGGCGAGCTCCAGCACAAGCTGGAGGACCTGGACGCATTCCGCATGAAGTCGAAGATAGAGCAGGTTCTGATAGGCCTTGGATTTGAAGAGGCCGATTTCGGTCGACAGACGGAAGAGTTCAGCGGCGGCTGGCAAATGAGAATCGAGATGGCAAAGCTCTTGCTCAGGGAGCCTTCGGTGCTGCTCCTCGACGAGCCGACCAACCACCTAGATATCGATTCGCTCCAATGGCTCGAGGAGAAACTCAAGAGCTATAACGGAGCAGTGGTGATCGTCTCGCACGACCGGGCGTTCCTGGACAACCTTACAAGGAGGACCTGGGCCCTCAGCATGGGCGAACTGGATGAATATTCTGGAAACTACAGCTTCTATGAGCAGGAGAAGGCAGTTCGCCGCGAACAGCAGCTCAACGCTTACAAGAACCAGCAACAGCAGATCAAACAGACTGAGCAATTCATAGAGCGCTTCCGCTACAAGGCAACGAAGGCCCGCCAGGTGCAGAGCAGGATCAAGCAGTTGGAGAAGATGGCGCACATAGAAATCGAAGATGAAGAGGAGGAAATTCATTTCCACTTCCCTCCCTCGAAGCCCGGCGGAAGCATTGTGATGGAAATTGAGTACCTGGACAAGAGCTACGGTACGAAGGAAGTCTTCAGAGGTTTGAACTACACGATCGAGCGCGGTGACAGGATTGCGGTCGTCGGGGTAAACGGCGCCGGCAAATCGACATTCGTCAGGATGATAGCAGGGGTCGAACCGTTCGATTCAGGCGAAATTATCCCTGGCTACAACATATCCCAGTCGTATTTCGCCCAGCACCAGGCGGAAGAGCTGGACCTCACTAGCGACGTTCTCGGAATAGTAGATTCAGTCGCTGCAGGAGAGATACGAACCAAGCTCAGGACAATCCTCGGTGCATTTTTGTTTCGAGGCGATGATGTGTTCAAGAAGGTGTCTGTACTCTCGGGCGGCGAAAAGAGCAGGCTGGCTCTGGCGAAGATGCTCCTGCAGCCGGCAAACTTTCTCATCATGGACGAGCCGACCAATCATCTTGATATGCGTTCGAAGAAGGTGCTCCAGGAGGCACTTCAGGAGTTCGAAGGGACATTTGTAATCGTGTCTCACGACAGGGCCTTCCTCGATCCGCTCGTCAACAAGGTGGCGGAGTTCAGCCGCGGGAGCGTCAGAACTTTCATCGGAAACGTGAGCGACTATCTCCGCAGGAAGAAGGAGGAAGCGGAGGGCCCGGAAGCGGATGCACGGTTCCAGGACAAAAGGGAAAACGGGGAGCGCAATGCGGAGCTCAAGACCAGGGAGCGGAAACGCATGGAGGCCGAGAGACGGAACGAGCTCTCGAGAAGACTGCGTCCTTTGAAAGAGAAGTTGAAAAAAATCGAGTCTGAGATTTCGAAGATTGAGCAGCGGAGAAAAGATATCGAAGTGCTTATGGGGGATCCGGAATTCTACAAGAACGGTGAGGAGGCCAGGTCGGTCTCCAACGAATACAGAGAGCTTGAAAAAGTCCTTGAAGACAGGTATTTCAGGTGGGGTGAAGTGACGGATGAGATTGAGCAGATCTCCGCAGAAATGGGCGGCGGGAACAACGGCAAGTCGACATAGGTGGAGCCGGCCGGCTAGGCCAAGAGACCGCCGGGCTCCGGACAGGCTGTTGCTTCATAAATTCCGACATCCTGCAGACTCAGCCTGTTGGCCAGGTAATTCCGGCAGTCCGCCGCATCACACGATTGGCCGATAATTCCTGTTGCATCTACCCGAATAAAAACTTACACTCTTAGGTAAAGCTTAGTCCTCAAAGCCGGGCATGGAGGTTTCTGCGGCGTCCCGGCAGTCAGCATGGCATTCGTGAACTCGTTGAACGAAAGGGCGTGCCACGTGAGAAAGCAAAAGAACAAGCGATTGTATCGCAGCTGTACCTCCAGGAGTATTTCCATCCGACACGCGTGCGAAGTTGGCGTCTACATGCCTCACACTTCCAATATCATCGATTTCATAGCCGACGGCACCAGGAGTACGCTGGTCGAGCCCGACCCCAGGAGTCTTACTGCAATACAGGAACTCTTCTCGGGGCGAGAGAATATTACAGTGCACCCCTTTGCGATTTTCGATTACAACGGTACACTGGAACTCATTCAGAGAAACGCGTCTACGTACGTGGGCTCACTTCCTTCATCTCCCGCGATCGTCAACGACAAATACGCTGTGAAGGCCCAGGACAGATTCTCGGTCGAGTGCAGGACGTTCGACACGGTCGACGACGGGACTATAGACCTTCTCAGCATCGACGTCGAGGGAAGCGAATGGTATGTGATAAAGAATTTGCGGAGCCGTCCCAAAGTAATCTCGGTAGAGACACACGGAAAACGGTACATAAACCCGTTCATTCAGGAGATCAACGGGTGGATGAAGGCGAACGGATACAGGGTATGGTACAAAGACAGCACGGATACGGTCTTTTCGCGGAACGACGTAATCGAAATGAAGATTGAAGACAGACTGGCGCTTCCCGTCCGCAATCTTACGATAGTCATTTCCAAATACAAGCGGGTTGTCAAAGACAGTCTGCGTCGAAGACCCCGTCTGGCACGCGACGATATCGGCTGACATCGCCCGGAAATTTGACAGGGTCGCTTTTCTCATTTGCGCTCGGACCTAATACAGGTTTTATCCCGGACGACAAAAGAAGCCCCGCTCTTTCGAGCGGGGCTTTGATTACCAGGCAGGGGCCCGGTTAAAATACTCCCGGCAACGACCTACTCTCCCGGACAGTTACCCATCAAGTACCATCGGCTCTGAGGGGCTTAACTGCCGTGTTCGGAATGGGAACGGGTGTTTCCCCCTCGATATAGTCACCGGAAAAAACGGTGTGAAGCAATGTATGCCTCGCAAACTTCTGACAATTTGGGAACCTCGTGCTGGAAGCAGGAGGCAAGTCGAAACTAAGATCTGGCGACTTACCAATCTCAAAAAAAGAATAGGTTAAGTCTCACGACCTATTAGTACTGCTCGGCTAAACACATTACTGCGCTTACACCTGCAGCCTATCAACCTGGTAATCTTCCAGGGGTCTTAAGCTTCCGCCTTGCGGCGGAAAAGGGAGACCTCATCTTGGGGTGGGTTTCGCGCTTAGATGCTTTCAGCGCTTATCCCTTCCGGACATAGCTACCCAGCCGTGCCGCTGGCGCGACAACTGGTACACTATGGGTCCGTTCACTCCGGT
>JBJKPN010000074.1:0-12221 GCA_046706365.1 Candidatus Kryptoniota bacterium
GCGATCGCCCTGATGAATGCGGCCGCATCGTTGGTAATTTTCTCGGCTTCGACTGAAGTCGTGTCGTGGCCGATTCCCCCGCCGACAGGATGGGCGGCGCCTATGTTAGTCCCGGGCGCCATCGCGGCGATATTGGCGGCAAGCGTTATGAAGACACCCGCGGACCCTGCGCGCGAGCCGCTCGGATAAACGTATACTATTACCGGAACAGACGAGCTCAATATGCCCTGCACGATCTGCCTCATCGATTCCAGCAACCCTCCGGGGGTGTTCATTTCAATGACGATTGCGGCTGCGTCGTCCTTCTCTGCAATTTTTATCGAATTGACCATGTACTCGGCCGTGGCAGGGTTGATCGTCCCGTTGACCCGAATCAGGATGACTTTTTCGGCCGCAAACAGCCTCGCTCCCGTGAACAGCAGTAAGAGAAATAAGAGTTTTGCCTTCACGCCAGTATCTTAACACACATTTCCTCAATTAGCAATCTAAGGAAATTAGCGCGGCAATCGCTAAATTGGATCGGTCATGAGAAATCCCCCGACTCTTGAACTTGAAAAACTGCTCCTCAGCGAGGGAATTGAGTTCATAGCAGGCGTGGATGAGGCAGGCAGGGGACCTGTCGCCGGACCTGTGACTGCCGCCGCCGTCATCTTTCCCGTGAGGAAATTATCGGAAATCCTGACCGCCCCGGGCAAGGCCGGTGAATCCGGCACCTCTCTATCGATGGTTCGCGACTCGAAGGAGCTTACGGAAGCAAACCGCGGACGTACCGCCGAAGCGATCAAGGAACACGCGCTGGAATTTTCCGTGGCGCACGTGCCGAACGAAATCATCGACGAGATCAATATCCTGAATGCGACGCGCCTCGCCGTCAGGAAAGCTGTCGACGCTCTCACAATCCGACCGGCAGTCATACTAATCGACGGGAAGTATTTGAATCTCAAGGACCGGACCTGTATTTCCATCGTGAAGGGGGACGCGACGGTGTTTTCCATCGCCGCGGCATCTATAATGGCAAAGACTTCCCGCGATGAGCTGATGCGGGAGTATGCAGGTGAATTTCCGCATTACTGTTTCGAGAGAAACAAAGGATACCTGACGCAGAGGCATCTCGAGGCCATTCGAAGTCACGGCCTGACAACCATCCACCGTAAAAGTTTCACAATCCCGATTTGAAGCAATGTCCTCCAACAAGACCCTTGGTGCGAAAGGCGAGCGGCTGGCGGCGGAGTTCCTGGGCCGGAGAGGGTACGAAGTCATCGAAAGAAACTTCAGATACCATCGCGGCGAAATCGACCTTATCGCGAAGGCAGGAAATCTGATCGTGTTCTGCGAAGTGAAGACGAGGAAATCCAGTGCTTATGGGAGCGGAGAGGACGCCGTTGACTCGAGAAAACAGGCACAAATCCGCAGGGTTGCCGAAGGCTATATTGCCGAGCGGAACCTGGAAAGCTGCGACTTCAGGTTCGACGTGCTCGTGGTGGAAGTGCGGGGTAAGTCCACGAAAATACGGGACATCGAGGACGCCTTCTGAACCCTCGGTGTCTGCCGACACCGGACTGAGCTGTCCTGCTCGTGTGAGTCCTTACATTCCCGGTCCCTGATCCGCTCTTGCAACCCGCCCGACTTACCCGTTAACTTGAAGCATTAGAGTAAATCGCAGTATGATAAACAATTACTACACCATCGTCGCGCTCGTTTCTGAAATAAAGAAAGAGATTGAATTCTCGCGAATAGCGGGCTGTCTGACTCGATCGGAGAGCGTTCTTGAAATTATTCTCGAGAATTCCGATAAGATGCAGGTCGACCTGGTTGTCTCCTGCCTGCCGCGTATGAACTACGTGCTCATCGACAGGCACCCCGGGAAGAAGCTCCGCGGTGCGAACGTCCTGCACGAAGCTGTCGGATCCGTCGTCGAATCCATGTTCGTGAAAGAGAACGACAGAACGATCGTTGTGAGTCTTTCCGATGGAAATTCGCTCTTCATGAACCTGTTCGGCCCACACTCCAACGTCCTTCTGGAGGATGCGGAAGGACGATTGATCGCACAGTTTCTGAAAAGGAAGAAGAACGAGCCGACGCGCGGGGGAAAGCAGGATCTTGCGTCCTCCTTCCCGAAGAACGTACGGGAATTCGCAGAGAGGTTCATCGCCTCTTCGGGAACGGCACAAAAACGGTTGTCCGGCATCTTTCCGACTTTCGGGCGCGACCTTGTGAAAGAGGCGCTTTTCAGGCTCGGCAATGGGGAGACTCACTTGTCCACTTCTGATCCGAGCGACGAGCAGGTCACCAGGCTGTATGAGATTCTGACGGGTATGCAGAATGAGCTCGTCTCTCCCAGTGCGAGGATATATTATGAAGACGGAATGCCTTTTCTGATGAGCCCGATCGAATTGAAACAGCTGGATTCCCGCGAAGTCAGCGTTTACGATTCGGTAAACTCATGTATCGTGGAATTTGTCTCAAAAGCAGAAATACATAACTCACACGCCGAGCTGAAGGACTCGCTTGTTTCCAGGCTTCAAAAGGAGAGGGACGAACTGGCGGGTACGATCAAGAAGATCGAGAACGACCTGTCCGTCGACCGGGAGGAAAAGTACCGGAAGTACGGAAACGTCCTGCTGCAGCACCTCGACGAGATCAGAAAGGGTCAATCGGATTTCGAGCTCGACGAGGAGCGCGGCGTCCTGAAGATTCCGCTGGACGAGAAATTGAGTCCCATTCAGAATTCGCAGTCTTACTTCGATAAGTCCAAGAAGGCGCGCGAATCCCATAAACAAGCCATAGTAAGGAGAGAAGAGCTTATGAAGCAGCTTGGCAAAGTCGAGAGGGAGCTTGAAACTGTCGAGAGAGAAAACGACTACAAAATACTCGGGTCTCTCGATAAAAAGGAGAGGGCAAGAACGGAACCTCAGAGTCCGTTTCGGCAGTTTGAAACGGCCGGGTACCAGATCTATGTAGGAAAGGACGCCGCAAACAACGATGCGCTGACATTCGGGTTTGCAAAACCGAACGATGTTTTCCTCCATGCGCGAGGAGTATCCGGTTCACACGTCATTATCAGGAACAAGGCGCGCGAGTATCCTCAGAAAGCGGTTATCCGGTATGCTGCGAGCATTGCCGCTCATTACAGCAAGGCACGGTCGAGTAAGCTCGTGCCGGTTGCCTATACCATGAAGAAATTCGTCAAAAAGGCAAAGGGAAAGCCCGGAGCGGTTTACCTTGACCGTGAGGAAGTAGTTTTCGTCAAACCGGAAATACCCCCGGATTCGCGGTAAATATTTCTATCTTTTTGTAATCTTTACCCGCCTCCAATCACCCCTTTTTTCACAGCCAGATCGGTCGGGACCGTAACCCACACTCACGCCGCGACTTACGACGACGCGGCTGACTTCGGCCCGTGCCATCATGTACGGCACACTTTTTCTACCCTTCCCGGTAAAAGGATACAAAGATGTCGTTAGTTTGCAAAACACTCGTCTTAGTCGATAGCTCAGAATTACTGAGGATAGTCGCACAGGCTTTTCCAAGTCCGAAGTATGAGCTCGAGTTTGCGGACAACCTCGAAGAGGCAACTGCACGCGTCTTTTCAGGCTACATCGACATGTTTGTTGTGGATACGAGGTATGCCGACGACGAAATGGTTCATTCCATAAAGCATCACGTCCCGACGTTGGTGGTCGAACCGGAATTCGTACATCCCGGTGGCGCCGAGAGCGATGAAATAAAGGAAACGACCAGAATGAAGACTGCCGCCGAGAAGCTGCTTCGTAAAAATTACATTAACTGGATTGTCGACGCACTAGAATATTCCAGTTAGCTCGACCATCGAGGAGGCTTTTCTTTGAGCGAGACTATACTGTTCCTTGCAACCGTTTTTTCTCTACTGCTTACCTTCGTGTATTGGATAGCGAAAAAGAGACAAAAACTAGAAGTGGACCTGCAATCATCCCGAAGGATAGAATCACTGGCGGGATTCAGGATTGCGAAATCATATTCACTGGAAGAAGTTCTCAGGGAAATCCTGGCGACTCTGGCACGTGCATACGGCTCCAACATCGCAGCGTTGGAATTCCACGGGACCGGTTTCGGCGATTTCTCTATCAGGACAGGGAAAAAGGTGAGAAAGTCGTTCGATTTTCTCAAGAGTGACGAAAGCTCTTCCACCGTCACGGATTATCAATCACCCGCAATGCATAAGTACAATGGGATCGCCGACAGGCATACCGCCTTTATCGTAAACGATGAGCACTTCTCCTGTCGTGTTGATCTGGAAGGCGGAATCCTACCGGCCCACGGCGAATACTGGTACATACAGGAGCTGATGCGCGAGAAAATCTCCTGGATCATAAACGAGAAGCTCACGCAGACGGCTCGGGCGGCTCTGAGCGAGCTGGGCATAACCTACACGGCTTTTGACGCCAACGGAAAATCAATCCTCGGCAACGGCAATGGCATATCGCTCACCCAGGGCATCGATGAGCCGGAACTTCGGAAAGCAATATCGGAGCTCAGCGGTACAACGAGAGAGCAGCTGACGATCACCAAAAACAAGAACAAAGTTTTGGTAAGAAGAGTCGACAAGGGGCTTTTTGCCGTAATATCGCCGTCCGACACCGCGTCGAGCCCAGAGGGGAATACCGGAACGATTGAATCTCTGCTGTTTCAGGCGCTGGATGATTTCAGCATGGGTGTGGTCGTCTTAAGCAAGGACGATCACCGTAAAGACGCGCAGTATCGAATCTCAAACATCAACAAGGCCTTCTACAGGATTTTCGGACTCGATGGCTCCAACGCTCAGTCGGACGAAGTCGAGGAAATCCTTTCCGCGGCCATGGGCCCGGAAGAAACAAAGAAATTCTCCGTCGGAGGATCTCATTCCACGACTGACTTCTCATATATGAGACGCGACGGGCTGAGAGTCCGGGCCAGGCTCACGGTAGTGAAGGGTTCGGACGAATCGCGCCTGATAATCTTCGAGCCCGTCGAGAACACCCACGCGATCATGTCATCGTATCGCCAGCTCATCAACGCAGCGCATCATCTGTTCGCGACCGGCGATGTCAGGCTTTACCTCAAGGAAATCAGAGATGCCACCCACTCCGATGGCGTCGCATTGGCAGTGAGAACGTCCGATTTGAAAACCTTCGAGCTCACTGAAAAGGTCGGGTTCATAATAAACGTGCCGCAAATGGTTCTCGACGACCTTCCGAGCCGCGATCTGATCAACTCGCAGGGTTACCTGGTCGTACCCATGAAGGGACGCGATGCGGTAACGGACGCGCTGATCGCTCTCAAGCCGAACGAAGATGCAATTGAGATCTTCATGGTCGGAGCAAAAATACTCGAGGCCCACAACCTTCTGCAGAGGGAGAACCACGAACTTCTGATGCAAAACGCAAGGGCCATTTCGGAGGCCAAGCGGGCCGGCGAGGCAACCAGATCCAAATCGGAATTCCTTGCCAGCATGAGCCACGAAATACGCACACCACTAAACTCGATAATCGGATTTGCAGACATAATTCATACCGAGGCAAACGATCTTGCAGCGGGACTCCTGGGCGAATTCAGCGGGAATATTGTCACCGCAGGGAAACATCTGCTGAGTCTGATTAACGATATCCTTGATTTGACAAAAGTAGAGACTGGAAAGATGAAACTAGATCTGCAGGAGTTTTCAATAAACGAGGTCGTCGAGAGTATCACCAGGATACTCAAACCTCTTCTGGACCGCGGGCACATTTCGCTCGAGACCCGGATTGAAGACGGCCTCGACGTCTTCGTCGCCGACACGGTAAAATTCAAACAAATACTATACAATCTCCTGAATAACGCGATTACGTACAGTCCCGAAGGCAGCCCGGTAGTGCTGGATATAAGCAGGTCCGCCGACGGCATCGAGATGAAGGTAATCGACAAGGGAACGGGAATAAAGAAGGAAGACATAGACAAGCTCTTCAAGCCTTTCTCCCAGGTGGGAAAAAGAAACGGCGGGAGCGGCCTCGGCCTGTTGCTGACGAAGCGGCTTGTAGAGCTTCACGGCGGAGTGATCTGGATAGACAGCGAGTACGGAAGCGGAACAACCGTGGTAACGTACCTCCCCAACTGCCCGGACGGCGCGCTGGAAAAGAAGGTGCACGAACCGATTCCCGATGAAGAGGGACAGGTTTTCTTCCTTACGACAGACGATCACCTGTTCCAGCTGATGGCGGCGGTAGTGGACGGAATGGGATTCTCACTCAGGAAAATCGATCCGCGATTGGTCAGAGAATATGAAGAACAGACGACTGAGAGCACCGTTTGGGTCGTGGACGCGTCTCCCGAGAATCTGAACAGCGAAATCCTGGAGGCATGCAAACGTGCTTCCAAAGTCCTGCTCCTCACCGCACCCGAAAACATCAGGACTGTTTCGGATAAGTTGTCGGCAGGTCCCCTCGGAAGCGAGTGTGAGAGCAAGATAAGTTTTATCGACAGAAGGAACTTTACAAAAAGCGAACTGCTGGCCGAGTTGAGCATGGCCGGACGTTAAATCAGGGCTCAACATTTTAAGCCCCCTCGAGCTGGTGCTGCCCGTTTGTGCGCCGGGTGGCGCCAGCTTTCCTTTTCTTCAGTTCTTCAACCAGTTCTCCGCACTCGAAGCAATGCCGTTCGAGGCCGAGAGTTGCCGACATCCGCGCATAGACCGGATACCTCACGCCGGATTCCGCCATCATCTTACGAGCGCCGGCTGCCGAAAAAAGGCCGTCCCGGCTGCCGCTGTATATGACTTCACCTTGCGAAAGCATGAGTATGTCGTCCGCAAACGGGAGGAGAAACTCAAGGTCGTGCGTCACAATCACAAGCGTCTTCTCCCTCTCCCTGGCATCGGCAACCATGTCCCCCAAATAGGCCTTCTCCCGCCGGGATAGTCCGGCCGTCGGCTCGTCCAGGGCAATGATCGGCGTATCCATAGCCATCGAACCACCGATCGCTACAAGACGCCTCAGGGCGTATGTGAGAGAAAGCGGGTTTGTCTCCAAATTGTCCCGCAGGTGTAAAATATCTGCAACCTTGTCGATAAGTCTGCCGTCGCCCATTATGTTATCGCTCCCGAACTTCAATTCCTTTCTAACGGTCGATGCGAATAACTGGTCGTCAGGGTTCTGGAAACTCAGTGCACAGAAGCGGGCGAGCTCGCTGATTCTCTTGTCCTTCGTATTCACATCGGAGAGCCACACATTGCCGAGCGTCGGCTTTAAAATCCCGTTCATCAATTTCAGGAAGGTGCTTTTGCCTGACCCGTTGTGCCCGATTACGAGTAAGACAGAACCGGAATTTATCTCGCAGGAGACATTCTTCAATGCACTTTTCAATTGGTAGGAATATGATACCCGTTCGTACCTGATTTTCATCGTATTCCTCCAAGCGCCTTCATCGCGGACCTGTAATTCAAATCGTAAGGCAATTCCACTACCTGACTTTCGCCGCGAGGCCTGCGCAGTGCCTCTCGAGCACACTTTGTCCATGCCGGAACGTCGATGTGTTCCTCAATGCCTTCGCTCAATATGTCTCCGAGCGGCCCGTCAGCGAGGATTCTGCCTTCCGACAGAACGACCACCCTGTCCGCAACCTTGAGTGTGAGATACGGATCATTTTCGGCAATGAGAAGCGACATCTCCCCTTTCAATACCGTAAGAATGTCGGCAAGATGCGCCGCGCTTTCGGGATCAAGCTGGCTGATCGGTTCATCGAGGATGAGCAGGGCCGGCTTCATGGCAAGCGCAGTTGCGAGCACGACCTTCTGCTTCTCTCCGCCAGACAGTTCAAGTGGATTGCGGCCGGAGAGGTTCTCAATCCTGATCTTCTCCAGCGCTTCTCCCACCCTGTGGATTATCTCTTCCCGCGGAAGCGCGCTGTTTTCGCACGGGAAGGCAACTTCTTCGAACACCGTCTGTCGGAGATACGTGATCTGCGAATAAAAATTCTGAAGAACTACGGCCGTCCCGCCGGACCGTGCGGCGCCGTCCGCCCTCTCGATCTGTCCGGATGTTACGCAAGCCGGGTATGCCGAAAGTGAATCGGCGGCGGCGAGGCAAAGAGTCGATTTCCCCGCTCCGCTTAAGCCGCTTACGACGACGCTTTCTCCTTCGTTTATGTCAAGGTTAATGTCGTTCAGCGCGGGAGGGAGATCCCCGGAATAGGAGAGAGAGAAATTCCTGAAAGACAAAAGCTTCAAATGAAAAGCCTTCCGATTATAACTGCCAATGTCGCTAAGAAAAGGAGTCTCCCTAACCTCAACCCCGCCCGGTTCGTCTCAATTGTGAAAAGTGAAGTGCTTCGATTCTTCCCTTTCCCCTTTCTCCCCGAGAAGTTGGCTGCCTGCAAGGCCATGCCCCGGTCAAGGCTTTCAGAAATGTACGAGTACGATAGAGGCACAAGGAGCGGGAGCAGGTACCTGGCCCGGCTAAAGACATTCTTTGCAGAATCGAGTCCGCGTGCAGATTGGGCGATATATATCTTTTGAAGCTTGTCGCGCATCAAATGGACCATTGCGACCGAAAGCAGGTAAATATAAACGAACCGCCTGTCCACGCCCGCCGACACGAGATACTCCGACATCGTCTCGGGCTTCACTTTCGAGAAGAAAAACCCGATTGAAATCACGATCAATATCAATCTGACGGCCACCCTCGATGCGAACAGGAGTCCGTCTCCCTTGAACTTCAGGGGGCCGAGGACGAACACGACCGTGCCGGAGAAGAAAATGCCGTTAATGAAAAATCCGATCAGTATCAAAGGTAGAACGAACTTCAGAAAGCCCCTGTAGATCTTCTTCCTGTCCGGAGAATAAACAGTCGCGATAATGAGCACTGCCAGGACAGGAAGCTGCCACTCAAGCCGGAATCCGAACGCGGCTACTATTGTGCTCAGCACGAGGTAATGATAAAAAGGATTGTAGTCTCTCGTGAAGGAATCAGGTGTTGGCATAGCCCGGCAGACGGAGGAGAATGGAACGTGGAATTCTCGTGAGGAGGAAATACACGATCAGGTAGCTTACCGCCTTATCGACCGGGTCGGCGGCGAGTCCCTGGAGAAATGCACTCTGCACGATTGACTTGCCGATGGCGCGAAAGTACAGGACCAGAAAATCCGTTCCCCCCATTGTCACGCCGCCGAACATGAACGCCGCAATCGGGGCCGACGCGACGGCGCTGAGTATTCCCTGAAGCAGGCCGGCCGGCAGAGCGGTATACCATCGCTTGAACACGCCGAGGCGGGCCACAAAACCGCTGAACGCGCCGATCACGAGCGTCACGGGAATGAAGAAGATGAAGGTGTAGTTGAAAAAGAGACCCAGAGTCAGATTTGCAAATGCCCCCGTCAGCATTCCCGCGAATGGTCCGACCACACAGGCAATCAGTATGGTACCTATCGAATCCAAATAGAGAGGGAGCTTGATCAGCTGAACCGCCTGCCCCACAACGATATTGAACGCTACCCCAAACGCTATGAGCGGTATCGTGGTCGCATTGACCTCGCGCTCCAGAAAGGAGGCGCGCTCAGCCATACGTTTCACGCATCGCGGCATCAAGCCTTCCGATTTCGGTCGCAGGAGAAACCGATCCGATCTCGGTCGTAAGAGCCGTTACCAGGCCGGACTCAACCTTGTCGAAATAGAAATTCCTGACTTCGAACTCCGGGTTGGCAAATATCTCGTGCGCGCTCTCCTCTTTGTTGACGAAGGTATCGGCACTCTTTCCGGGGTCGTATTTCAACACGCTGGTTATTGCATAGAAGTTCTTCCGTGCGATGGCGCAGGCGGCCGCCAGCGCGTACGAACCGATCTTGTTTATAACCGTCCCGTCGGCCAGTATAGCATCCGCACCGACGAAAGCGGAATCTATGGACGTAATGAAAGACCCTATGGAAGCATCCGACACGAGTATCGGTCTGTGCCCCATCTTCTTGAGTGCACGCGCTGTCTGTCTTCCTTCGAACAGCGGGCGGGATTCCATAACGTAAAGAGTTGCGCTCTTTCCCTGTTCGGCAGCGAGCTCGAACGCCTTCAGCACGAACTCACTCTGACTCAGTGTCGCATAGTTGCCGAGATCAGAAATGAGTTTCGAGGCATGCTCGGCCGCCCTTGAGGACGCTTCCCCGACTTTACGCAGGAGAACGTCGAGGTAGGGGCACATTTCTTCCGGTTTTAGCTTATCCGATGCGGCAATTACGAGCCTGCATATATTGGACATGGCAGACATCTGGGACTGGGCGTTCGACAAACCCGTCGACAGTGATTTCAATTCGCGAATGAATTCCTCGGACCTGCAATTCTCCATACTGAAATCGTAAAGCAGGTTAAGCGTGTCCTTCAATACCTGCTGCGCGCTGGATACATTATCGGTAGCGATACGGTTTGCTCGTTCGAGAAATTCTGTTTTCATCGGGATGCTTCATAGTTTAAAGTCTTCAGGAGAAAATTGCAATCGGCACAAACGATACGCCGGACGGGCCGTATCCTGCCTTTAACCTGAAGAGGATTCCGATTCTGCATTTGCCATAGATTGGGCACCGCCACGACCGGCAGCCGGACAAGACCGGAGCGCCTTCTCAATTCAATAGCCTGTTGAATGACAGCCGGTGAGTCACGTCGCCAAAGACACGCTGGAACTTATGAAAATGCTCACTGTTGATAATTGTTGGTTAGATACCATAACGGCACAGCAGAAGGGACGGCAATGAGCAGTTACAAATACATAATCGTGGGAGGAGGGATGACCGCCGACGCCGCGGCCAGGGGAATCAGAGAAATCGACGGCTCCGGCCCCATCGCAATATTCGGCGAAGAACCGGATCCTCCGTACAACCGTCCTCCTCTCTCCAAAGGTTTGTGGAAAGGCGATTCAATGGAAACCATTTGGAGGGAGCGCCAACACGTTAATCTCGATTTATTCGGGTCCACGAGAATCACCGCCTTAGATCCGACGAAAAAGACCGTGAGGACTCAGGACGGATCGTCGCATCAATATGAAAAGCTCCTTCTGGCTACCGGCGGGAGGCCCAGGACCCTGCCGTTCGGGGGCGACGATATCATTTACTTCAGAACACTCGATGATTATCGAAAACTTAGATCGCTGGCTGAACGCGTTTCCGACTTCGTGGTCGTCGGTGGCGGTTTCATCGGATCCGAGGTTGCCGCGGCACTTACGACGAACGGAAAGCGGGTGACAATGATATTTCCTGACGACGGCATCGGCGTACGGATGTTTCCGCGGGAACTCGCCACTTTTGTGACTTCATACTACGCAGAGAAGGGTGTGAACGTCCTGAGCGACGATTCCGTGAAAGATGTTGAAAGAAAAAACGGCAGGATGTTCGTAAAGACCGTAAGCGGCGAAGAGATCCTCACCGATGCCGTTGTAGCCGGCCTGGGAATCACACCCAACGACACGCTCGCTAAAATGGCCGGCCTTCCTGCGGATAACGGGATTATTGTAGACGAACACTTACGGACAACCGATTATGATATCTTTGCCGCGGGAGATGTAGCCAGCTTCCACAGCCGTCCACTGAACAAGCGGATGCGCGTCGAACATGAAGACAACGCGAACGCCATGGGAGCGACGGCCGGGCACAACATGGCCGGCTCGTCCGAGACTTACGATCACCTTCCGTTCTTCTATTCAGATCTTTTCGATCTCGGTTATGAGGCGGTCGGGGAAATCGATCCGCGGCTGGAGACGATACAGGACTGGGAGGAAGAATACCGGAAAGGCGTGGTTTACTACCTTCGTGACGGGGAGGTGAAAGGTGCCCTCTTATGGAACACGTGGGGGAAGGTGGATGCGGCGCGTGAACTAATCGCATCCGGGCACCGGCATTCGAAAGATTCGCTTAAAGCGTTGATAAGAGAATAGCGGAAATAAAAAACCCCGCCGAAGCGGGGTTTAATCGCGAATCATTTCTTATTACTTCAACAGCACCATCTTCATCGTTCTGACAAAGTTCTTGGCGCTGATCCTGTAGAAATATACGCCGCTTGCAACCTGCTCGCCCGCGTTATTCATCGCATTCCACGTGACCTGGTAAGTACCGGGGACATAATTGTCGTTCGCCAGCACTTTCACAAGCTGTCCGATGGAATTGTAGACCGCCACGTTAACCATGCCCGTCTTAGGCACGGAGAAGTTTATCGTGGTCGTCGGGTTGAACGGGTTTGGATAGTTCTGATCCAGCGAGTA
>JBJKPN010000075.1:0-7252 GCA_046706365.1 Candidatus Kryptoniota bacterium
CTCAGTCGGCGGAATATTCCCTCGAATTTTTCCGAAATTTGTTCAAACATATGACAAAAGATTCAAATTTTGCTTGGAAATTTACACAAAATGGGAGACTGTTGCAAATCATCGTTTCCGCCCCGACTAGCAACAATGGAAATGAGACATTATCACCCGCGGGAAGCCTCAGGCGGCCCGGAGAGGACCGCCCTTACTCTCAGACCTTGGGCCCAGCTTTGGCCACCTCAGGAGGGCAGCCCGCCTCGAATTTTTTGAAATTTTCAACAAAACGCTGGGCAAGCTGCTTATATCTTACCGTGTACTCTTCCCTGCTGGGCCAGGAACTCGCCGGGTCAAGGATGGCGGGTGGGACGCCGTCACAACTGGTGGGCACCTGGAATCCGAACACGGGGTCGGTTACGTATTTCACTTTCTCGAGGCCCCCGTTAAGTGCCGCGTTCAAAAGGGCGCGGGTGTACCCTATGCTTATTCGTTTGCCGACGCCATAGGCTCCGCCTATCCAGCCCGTGTTTACGAGCCAGCAGTTGACCCCGTGATTTATGATCTTCCTTTTCAGAATATCCGCGTAGAAGTAAGGGTGGTGTACCATGAAGGGTGCACCAAAGCACGTGCTGAAAGTCAGCTCAGGCTCCTTGCCGAGCCCGACCTCAGTTCCTGCGATCTTGGAAGTGTACCCTGAAATGAACTGGTAGATTGCCTGGTCGGGACTCAGCCTTGCGATCGGCGGCATCACTCCGGACGCATCGCACGTAAGGAGGATTATGTTCTTCGGATGGCCGCCCTTCTTCTCAGGAACTGCATTCCCGATATATTCGAGCGGATACGAAGCCCTGGTGTTCTCCGTTACGGATTCGTCGTCCAGGTCGATCATCCTCGTGACCGGATCAAACGCGACATTCTCGAGTATGGTACCGAACATTCTCGTGGTCGAATATATCTCTGGTTCGGCATTTTCGGAAAGTCGGATTACCTTTGCGTAGCAGCCGCCCTCGTAGTTGAAGACTCCTTTGTCGTTCCAGCCGTGTTCATCGTCGCCAATCAGGTTTCGATTCGGATCTGCGGAAAGGGTCGTCTTCCCGGTGCCTGACAGCCCGAAGAAGATGGCGCTCTTTCCATCTTTCCCTATGTTCGCCGAGCTGTGCATAGACATAACACCCTGGAGCGGCATAAGGTAATTCATGATCGTGAAGACGGACTTCTTTATCTCACCGGCATATGCCGTATTTCCAATTATGCAGACACGGCGGGCAAAGTTGAGAATTATGAAAGTCTCCGAGCCGGTCCCGTCAATCTGAGGAATCGCTTTGAACGAGGGGACGGCTATTATCGTGAAATCCGGGACATGTCTTCTGTACTCTTCGTTAGTCGTCGGAAGGATAAACATGTTCCTCGCGAAGAGCGCGTGCCACGCTTTCTCCGCGACGATACGAACCGGCATCCGAAAGTCTTCGTCCGCACCGACGTAGCAGTCTTGGATGAACAAGTCGCGCCCCTGGAGGTAACCAAGCAGCCGGTTGTACAACCCATCGAACTTCTCCGCGCTGAACGGCTTGTTATACTGACCCCACCAGATATGCTCTTCAGTGGAAGGTTCCCGGACGATGTATTTGTCGCCGGCAGAGCGCGCGGTATGTTTGCCTGTGAAGGCAACTACGGGTCCTAACCGTGTAATTCGTCCTTCGCCCCGGAAAGCAATTTCCTCGTACAGAGTTTCCGTGGGAAGGTTCCAATATGACATGCTGAGATTTGAGATGCCATGGTTGTCCAGCCCATAGTCGCTCTTCAGTGCTTTAGCTTCACTCTCGGCAGGCGTCTTGATATTAAGGAGGTTGTTCATAACCAATCCCTCACAAGTTTGCGTTCACCAATGTATATCTCTTTCGGCGAGTCAGGATCGAGCGCCCATTTCAACCGGTCGATTCCCTCCGTAATGTCTTTGATGGACCCGGCATAGCTCAATCTCAAATGACCTTCCATGCCGAATTCTTTCCCTGGCACGGCCACAACCAGCGCTTTTTTGAGAAGCATTTTCGACAATGCCACGGAATCCTTCGAATAGGCGCTGAAATCAGGCAGACAGTAGTACGTACCGTCCGGCTTCGTAACCTTAACGCCTTTAAACGAATGCAGTTCCTGCATCATGACATTCATGTTATTCTCGAGAGTGAGACGGAGGCTTTCCACTGCAGATTGCAGCCCCGTCAGCGCACCCTCGGCAGCAGCCTGAAGCAGGACCGCGGTACAGGATGTAATCTGGCTCTGCACGTTTGTCATTATCTCGACGAGCTTTCTGTTCGCAACCGCCCAGCCTATTCGAAAGCCGGTCATGCCGTAAAGCTTCGACACGCCGTTGACCACGATAACATGAGTCGATTCTATGTCCTTCGTCGTGTACTTGTACGCAACGGGCACCTTTTTCCCATCGAAGACCAGCTTATGGTAGATATCATCCATGATGACATAGATGTCTTTCTTTTCGCAATACTCCACCAGCTCCCTGATGAATTCTTCCCGGTACACAACCCCCGACGGGTTGTTGGGACTGTTGACGATTATCGCTCTCGTATAGGAGCTGACACCTTTGAGCACGTCTTCCATGCGCGGGTAGAAACTGCCGTCTTCCGGCGTGACTATAACGGGGACACCGTAGACCATCCTGACCATCTCCGGATAGCTGACCCAGTACGGCGCCAGAATAATGACCTCGTCCTGTGGATTGAGAATAGAATAGAGGATGTTGTAAACAGACTGCTTGGCACCCGCTGAAACGATGACGTTTTCAGGGCCGACCATTCGGTCGTAGTTCTCTTCCGTGTACCTGATAATGGCCTTTTTCAGTGATGGAATCCCGTCCGTCGGTGTATACTTGACTTCCGCGGTGTTTAGTTTCGCCGCGGCAGTTAAGATGGCAGAAATCGGAGCCTTGTTTTTTGGTTCACCCGCCCCGAGGTGAATAACCGCTTCGCCCTTTTCTCTCAGCAGCCTCGCTTCTTCATTCAACCTGAGTGTAGGCGATTCAGCGATCGACTTAGCGAGCTGACTTACACCCATTTTCCTAAGTGTTCTCCTTTTGAAATTCTAATGGCTGGATATCTCAAACAGTAATACCCTGTTTGAGAGTTTATATATCTGGAAACAGCCCGGCAACATGTGAGCGTCGATGCTCACTGAAATTAAGATACTGCGTCCTGCATTCTGTAATCGATTCCGTTATCGGTTTTCGATGGTCACGCGCACCTGTTCGGATCTATCTTCTGAGACTCGGGCCGTGTTATCAGTCACTTCAGCTTGGTCGATGAGTCGTCGAATACAGCGACTCCCGCCATGACGGCGGTGCTGCGCCTCCCCTTTTTTCCCACTCCTTCACCGACGGTCCAGGCACCGTAAACGCGCCCGCCGTAAGCCGCAATCCCGGTATAATCTCCCATGAAGACATTGCCGGGATTGAACGACGAATCGCTCCATTGATAGTTCGTGAAATCTCTCCCCCCGTCAGTCGACCGGGCGAGGACAACGGTGGCCATCCGGTTGTGCGGATCCTGCCGCCGGTCATAGAAAAGTATATCTACATTGCCGTTCTTCCCGTCTACAGCGAGCCACTGGAAGAATTGATCCTTACCGTCGTGGATGGGATCGTTGTTGACACGAACTGCCGCCGACCATGTCATTCCGTCATCATCCGAATACGACTCGAAGACGTCGATGTCTCCATTCCGGTAATCGCTCCAGGTAACATAAAGCTTGTTGCTGTCGTGCGGATCGGAACCGATTTCCGGGAACCCATTTGCCCGGTAGACGTCGCTGGGCTTGAAGAACGCCGGAGCAGTGTTGATGATCACTCTTGTCGAATCGAAAGTCTTTCCGCCATCGCGGGAGGTTGTGTAAACAATATAGTTGCCGTTGGTCCACACCACGTGCAGAACTCCGTCGGGAGTGACTGTCCCGTCGAATCCCTCATCTCCGCCGTTGTCGTCCCGTGGAAGTCCATGGTGGTCGCTTATCACGGCAGGCTTCGACCATGTGAGACCGTCATCTGTCGAGCGGGAGAAAAGTATCACCGATTCGGTCAACCTCCATTCCGTCCAGCCGATATACAGGTTGCCGGCAAACGGGCCGTGGGAATCGTCCGCGACTATGTACGGCTTGTCCTCGAACGGAATACCAGGGACGGTAGCCTGCGAGTCTACCGGTATCTCGTGCAGTTCCCACGTCCTTCCCCCGTCGAGTGAGCGGCGGATGAAAATCCCGTTTCGCGTTGCATCGTGTCCCCAGTAATCAGCCGTCCCAAGTTTGTCGAACGCTATGTAACAGAGGATCGCGTGCCCCTGGTTATCGTACACCACCGACACGTCTCCGGAAACCCTGTATGATTTCGAAGCAGTTCCCTTGGCACCCGTCCAATTCTCTCCGCCATCCGTCGAGTATGCGGCAGCGGCGTTATCCTGGTACACCAGGACCACCTTGTTTGGATGGTTCGGATCGACCGCAATGGAGGGTTCGCTGAAGAATCCGTTCGGGCTGATTTTAGTTATCCTGGTTCCGGGCGCCTGAGGAAGCTTTGCGCTGTCTAAATTCCGGTTCTGTGAAATGGCCTTTCCCGCAAAGGGGGATATGAAGAGGAGCGTAAGCAACAAAGGGATCGTGGACATGGCTGAATACCCTTAAATTGGTCGTTTTTGTCTGGCAATTGATAATAGGCTTTTTGTCGAATTCCTTCAAGCTCAGTCCTACATAAACTGCCGATGATGGCCGGGGAACTGATATGTTTACCTTGTTTTTTCTACCGTTTCAACGTAAAATAACAGTCAACAAAAACCAAACACGTCGGACATAGCATGAATTTCAAGCACCTCAACCGCTACATAGCCCTCGCACTTTTCTTCCTCACACTGGTATTGTATCGCATGACTTCACAATCTTCAGTTGCGTTCTGGGATTGCGGAGAATATGCCGCTACATCGCCGGCACTGGAAGTACCGCATCCGCCAGGAGCTCCGCTCTTCACACTCCTCGGAAGACTTGCAATGATGACGCCCTACGTCCATAATCCGGCTCTGAGAATCAATCTTATTTCAGCACTGACGAGCGCTCTCAGCATAATGCTCCTCTATCTTGTCGGTGTAAGAGTCATCTCGAGATGGAAAGGATTTCCGGGAGACATCCCGACATCTATTGCGGTCTTCGGCCCTGCAGCGATAGGGGCACTCATATTGTCCGTGTCGGATTCATTCTGGTTCGATGCGGTAGAATCCAGTTTGTTCGCGACTGCTCTATTCTTCATAGCATTTGTCCTATGGCTGGGGATGCTCTGGTTCGAAAAGGCTGATGAGCCGGGAAGCCAGAAGTACCTGCTCCTCGCGGCTTACGTGATGGGGCTTTCTATTGGTGTGCACATACTGAGTCTACTGGTGTTCTTCCCCGTCGCGCTGCTTATATATTTCAAATATTATGAGTTTGAATGGAAGACATTCATAAGGTTCGGCATAATCGCCATCCTGGCTTTCTTCGTAATATATCCGGGAATAGTGAAATGGATAGCTGCCATCCTTCACGGAGATGTGAACATAGGTCCGTTCGATCTCAGGCATAATTTCCTGATCCAGATGATTCCGCCGGGAATAGTCGCCGCGGCCATTTACGGCGTCTACAAGGCTGAAAAGGCCAAGAGGTGGATAGTAAGTACATCTCTGACGGCCGGCCTTCTTATCATACTCGGGTATTCGACTTACACACTCATATTCATACGTGCAAACGCGCATCCTCCTATAAACGAAGACAACCCTAGCACCCTCGCGAGCTTTGTCGGCTACCTGAACCGCGATCAGTACGGTTCCCAGCCGGCAATCTGGCCGAGGAGGTGGAGCAACGAGCCGCAGTACCAGGCCGGGTACGCAAAGTACTCCTCCGACTTCGATTACTTCATCGGGTACCAGCTGGATCACATGTACCTGCGGTATCTCGGCTGGAATTTCATCGGTCGCGCCGGAGACATCCAGGATGCGCCTGTCGCACTCTTCACGGCACCGAAAGGTTGGTATAACGGGCGAACAGGATTCCCGACGAGGTACTATGCAATCCCATTCCTTCTCGCACTGTTCGGGCTATGGTACCAGTTCAAACGGGATTGGAAATTCGGACTAATATTCCTGGGCATGTTCGTGGTTTTCGGGTTCGCACTTACCGTCTATTTCAACATGCAGGATCCGCAGCCCAGAGAGCGTTTTTATTTCTTCGTAGGTTCATTCTTCGTCTTCGCGTTATGGGCCGGTGTGGGAGTGGCCGGCATCATAGATCTGGTTGTGGTCAATCTGAAAAAATTCAAGAACAAGACGCTTCTCATTTCCGCGACGGCCATCGTCCTGTTCGCGATCGCACCTCTAAACATGTTCGCCCAGAACCTGTATACTCAGGACAGGCACGGCAACTACGCGCCCTTCGATTACTCGTACAACATACTTCAGTCATGCCCGAAGAACTCGATACTCTTCACGAACGGCGACAACGATACCTTCCCGCTTTGGTATCTTCAGGAGGGGCTCGGAATCCGGACCGACGTAAGGATCGTCAACCTCAGCCTCGCAAACACCGACTGGTATATACTTCAGCTCAAGAATGAGAGACCCCATGGTGCGTTGAAAGTGCCGATAAGCATGACGAATCAGGAAATCAAGAATATCGAGCCGATAGAGTGGAAGACCCAGACGTTCAAGGTCCCTGTCCCCGACAGCGTTTACAAGGAGTTCGGCATCACCGATACGAGTATAACCCACAAAGGGTATATACAGTTTACGATGAAACCGACCCTCCAGGCAGGGAGTGTTGGAGCTCTCAGGGTTCAGGACATGCTTATACGCAACATCGTGCAGACAAATGCCTGGAAGAGACCGGTCATCTTCGCGGTGACGGTGGCGCCGGACAATTTCATCGGTCTCGGCCCGTACCTCCGGATGCAGGGACTTGCTCTGGAGCTCACGCCGGAGGCCAACAACAACCCGGGCGAGGATTACAGGATAAACGCGCCGCTAATGCGGCAATGCCTGCTTCATTCGCCGCGGACCTATCACACGACGCCGCATTACGGATTTCTCTTTACCAACCTGAACAACCCGGGCATCTACTACGACGACAACGTCCGCAACCTGATGGTAAACTACCGGTATAGCTTCATGAGACTCGCGGCCTATTATGAGTCTAACGGCGACAGCACCGACGCTATAGCGACCATGGATACCATGGAAGCTCGCATCCC
>JBJKPN010000076.1:0-19955 GCA_046706365.1 Candidatus Kryptoniota bacterium
GCATGGTGCCTCGAAGCGGAGGATACTTCGATTCACGGAAAAGACGGATAGGTGAGGGTCTCACGCTGAGCAAATCAGCGGAGTCGAATCTCTCGGCCCTGGCCGCGGCTTCCAGGTTCTTAGTCTCCTCTTGGCTCATTGTCCACGTTGAATGGAGGACGATTTTCCGGGGAGTAGCTTTGTTCCGGCGTCTGTAGCCATTGGATATCTCCTTCAGCATCGATCGGGAATCGTCCGCCGTGATATAAGGCAGTCCATCGCCTTTTCCAATCTCCGCTCTTCCCACGATCAAAACCTGGCCATCTCCAAGGGAATCAAATACGACTGCAATTATCACCGGGGATCCCTGGCTTCCGGCCGGCAGGTACAAACTCAGTCCGACAAAACAAGATGCGGCCTCGGAAGGGTTTCCCGGAAGTCTCCACGGATTTCCGCCTGCTCTGTAATACAGGGGTAAAAAGAAATTCCACGCTCTTGTTGCCTCATCCTGCCGGCTTGCTTCAATCCCGACTTTCTTCCTGCCCGGACGCTTCTTCTGCATCTCATATGAAATCGGCCGCGACACCTGAACCGGAATTCCCAGCTGCATCGCTCTCGCTTTCAGAAACATATCGAAATGGGAAGCGCTGCCATTTGAGGAAGCCTGCGGATAGCGATCGCTATCTCCTTCAATCTCGGCCGGGCTTCCCGCTTCTCTGCGGCGATGGTCGAGTGCGGCGCACAGGTTCTGCGGCGGCGCGCAGATCAGAACTGCGGGACCGCTTCCTGAATCGATGTCCCGCACACTCTCGAGGAAAACGGAGGCCGATTCATCGACGAGTCTCTTCGAGGCGGCATATGTGACCAGTCCGTCGATCACGCTCTCCGCTATTGTGTAACACCATTTATCGTCGAGTTCCACGGTCGATTTGAAACATGACCGTTCACCGAAACCCGGAAACTCGGGGAAAAGATTTCGGAGCCGGCTCCGCTTCCCTTCGATTGTTTGCCTCCCGCGCTCCAGCCAGCTGCGCAATCCATCGATTGTCTCAGCTGTCCCGACTATTCCGACCCTGATTCTCGAAGGTGCGGATTCCGTACCGGCATCCAGCGTTCCGTGCTTCATCAACCCGAACCTGGGATCGACATGAGTTCCGCCGCCGGCGAATTCCAACAATGGTTCGGGAACGAAGTCGATCTTCATCGTCATACTTCTTTTCCTTCGAATGGCAGGATCAAATCCTTCGACACGCCGACAAATCTCTTTTCGTCCTCGGGATCGCGCGTGCTCCATTCCGAGTCGCTGATTCCGACCGGTGATTCGAGCCTTAGCAGCTTACCAAACTTCAGCATGTTCTCGTTGCTGTCGAACAGGTCTCCCTGCCCGCTGAGTTGATCGGCCCAGAATAGTAGTGCACTCAGCACAGTCCGGTTCCCTTCCGACCGATTGATAGCCCTGAGCCGTTCCTGGTGATACCGTTCCAGATTCTGGCCGTCTCTTGTAAACCGGTAGGTCGGTGTTATTTCGAGGTACCATTTCCCACCGAGCCGCAGGAACTCGCCCCTGAACGCCATATGCCTCAGCCACTTGTACTCGCGGTTCCTTCCTTTTCCCTCGAATTTTGTGACCGCTGAAATCCTTGCGTGCAGCTTCAGCGATCTGTAAGATACTCTCGTGGTCCCTTGATCGAGGGTACCGATAAAGGCCAGACAATCCTCCTCAGGCCAGTATCTTAGTTTCGGATTCTGGCAATGTCTCAGGGTTTGATTGCAGAGCTCAACGAAGTCTCTTCGACGATCCGGGTTTTCCGAGTCCGCATAATCCGATGTGGCTGCTGTCATTATCGTTGTCTGGTCGCAAACCTCTGCCCATGAGTCGGCCGACAGGTCATGAAACGACAAAATCTTCCCTTCGCGCAGGATCCATGCGCCCCCTACGTTTCGTTTCTTTCCTTCCAACATCCTCCATACATCCCAAGGCTTATCGAGGCGAGTCGATGCGACAAAGACATTCGGCGGGAATCCCTCGACCGGGAGAAGATTAGAGTACAGATTTTCGACCAACGGCAGCGGCGGCAGATACAACCCGGAATCTGCAGATTCACCAACCCTTATGAGTTCGTGGAACGATTCGGGGACAAACCTGGATTCGTTCTTATCGAAACATGCCAGTCCGGACGAACGCTTCTCCTGGTTCTCAAAATATCTCCTGACATCCAGCCAATAAGCTTCCCTGGACGAAGGTTTGGACACTACAAGGATCACCGGCATATTCCCGCTCAGCCAATAGTCGACTTCGCTCTGCTTGCACGAGTATTCGAAAGAGTCTATGTCATCATTTAAAAAAGAAGACACGGCCCTGCTCTGTACCGCAATGAAAGTCCCGAACGAGCGTCCCGTTCCGCTGTCGAAGAACTCTATGTACCCGTCGACCCCGGCACCGCCAGTGTCGGAAGGCATCCAGCGGGAATGCATCTGCCGAACAATACCTTCGATAAGGTTCAAGCCTTTCTGAGCGAGGAGTCCATGCCCCGAGACCGTCCCGTGCCTGCCTGACTTACGGATTTTCTTCATCCAACACTGCCTTTACTCCACTTCTACGCGTCAGCTGTCTTCGACGAACCACTTTATTTGAACCTAATTGTTCTGAGGAAGAGAATCAATCGGTCCCCAACTGAATCGGGATACACCTCAAATCCAAAAACAAGAGGAGCTTGCAATTCTCAAATGCCGGCTTTATTCTCATGCAGATCAAGCATTGATGAGGAACTCGTGTTGCAGCTTTACAAAACCGGACCGCGTTTCTGAGACCAGAAGTTATGACCCGCATTGGACCGGTAATTGCGATTCTTCTCCTGGGTACCGCCTCGTGTTTCGCACAATCGCCGCACGGCAAAAACTTCAACATGGATTGTTCGTTTTGTCATGTCTCCGCCGGGTGGAACGTTATGCGGAAGGATATGCAGTTTGATCATGACAAGACTTCGTTCAGGCTTACCGGACAGCACGCTGCACTCAACTGCCGGTCGTGCCACGTCTCCCTTGTATTCTCCGATGCCGGATCCAAATGCAGCTCATGTCACAAAGACGTTCACCAGGGAAGCCTCGGACCGAATTGTGCTGCGTGTCATTCGACAACGAGCTGGATACTTGCCGACGAGACACTGCTGCACCAGAAGACACGCTTCCCTCTCGTGGGAGCCCATCAGCTTGCGGATTGCTCGGCGTGTCACAGCGACTATTCCAGGTTATATTTCCCTCCGATTAATATCGCATGCGTAACGTGTCATGCCAGAGAATACTACGCGACAACAGCGCCCGATCACGTCGCCGCGGGTTTCTCGACACAGTGCCAGCAATGCCACAACATAGCCGACGTGGTCTGGACTGCGACAAGTTTCGACCACAGCTTCTTTCCGCTCGTCGGCGGGCATAATATCCAGAACTGCTACGCCTGCCATACCAAAGGGAGCGACTTCAAAGGGTTATCCACAAACTGCTACAGCTGCCATCAGAAGGACTACCTGGCTACTTCAAACCCGAATCATACAAGCCTATCGCTTTCAACAGACTGTTCAACCTGTCACACTACAGCTCCCGGATGGCAGCCTGCGACATTCTCAGTACACAGTAAATACTACGTCATTGCAGGAGCTCACACGACGCTCACCTGCGATCGGTGCCACAATGGGAATTACACCACCGCCCCCTCGACGTGCTATGGGTGCCACAAGAGCGAATACGATGCAACGACGAACCCTCCGCACGCGACCTCGGGATTCCCGACCGACTGCACACAATGCCATTCCCAGACTGCCTGGACCCCATCCACATTCGACCACACTTCGTTCTTCTCTTTGACGGGAAGCCACAATGTTTCCTGCTCCAGGTGTCACATCAATGCCTCAAACTTCGCGCAGTTTTCATGTACCGCATCGTGTCACAGCGAAGCACAGACCGACCCGCGTCACAGCGATGTCAGGAACTACGTTTACAGCCCGACGTCGTGCTACAGCTGCCATGCGAACGCAAGAGGCGGCGACTGAAATACGTTCGCATTTAACCGGACGTACTAGCCGAAGCGAGCCCGCGAAATACAAGCGTGTGGCACCTGTCTGTCGCCCTCAAGGAGGTGCCTTCGTCAGACTTCGACCCAGCTGCGTACCTGCAGAGTCCTGTCATTCTTTATACGCCCGAAGATCTTATCGGCAATTATTCCCACGATACGTTTGTCGTAATAAGCTATGCCCGGCTCCATCGGCCCGGGACATTCACTGACAAGCTTCATGCACTCGTCCAGCTTTTCTCCGGGAATGACTGCGAAACCGTCTTCCCGAAATTCTATCTCGGCGGAATAAACGGCCCCTTCCGCCATTCCCTTCGCACTGTTCTCTTCCGTACCGGCCTCCTGCACCCTGAAGGAAAGGCTGTACAGGTTTCTTCCCACCCTAACCATATTCTGAACTATACCGCAGTACTCTGCCATCTTGTCACTCTCCTTTTTGCGGAGTATATATACGGCCGGGCTCGGCAAGCAATCATATCATTCAATGATAATAATCAAGTTGACTTGGCTTTACTTTCCTGTTGATAAAAGAGAACTGCAACCCTACATTGTCAGGGATTCTGAGAATCAGCACAGTTGCTCCCAGTCACCTCGAGAGACTGGCGCTGCATTTTCTCGTCGAGTTGACAAATCCCGTCCCGATTTATCGGGCGGGAAAACGATAATCAGAAAGGTATTTGAGATGGAAGCCGATAGCACCTTGGTTCGTAATGGACTCAGCGGGAACACCGGGCATGATGGCAATATCCTGGATCGTTCGGTACAAGTGATTAAACGAGTGAAAGATACCGCGAAGCAGCTTTTTTTCATCAATCTTATTGCGGCCATATGCCTTATCGCAATCCCATCCCGGGTTTCATTTGCCCAGTCGGAAAGAACAGACACTCTCGGTATGTCGGCGGTAATGTCATACATACGACATGCCTTTCCCGAGTCCGTAAGGGAGGCAAAGGATAGTCCCAGCGGCACAATCGGATTGCCATATCCTTACAACTCACCTAGCGTAAAAAATGGCTACGGCTCGATGTATTATTTCGATACTTATTTCATTAACGTCGGACTACTCCGAGTCGGCATGCTTCAACAGGCAGAGAACAACGTCGGCGATTTATTGTTCCTAGTAAATAAAATCGGATTCGTGCCGAACGCAAACCAGAGGTCGATGTGCAACCGTTCCCTTCTCCCTTTCCTTGCAATGATGGTGCGGGATATTTTTGAAAGGACGCATGATGTCACATGGCTAAGACAGGTTTATCCGACGGTAGTAAAGGAATATAATTTCTGGATGACCAAAAGAATGTCGCCGATCGGGCTCAACCGGCCGGGCAACTCGGCGACCAAGGCCTACCTCCTGAATTTCTACAAATTCCTCAAGAAGGACCGACTGAAAGGCCTGGATCTCAAGACGGAAAAGGAAAAGCTGGCATTCAGCAGCAACGCTCTGAGCGAATGCGAAATATCCGATTTCACCCCGCGTTTCGACAGAAGGGCAAATGATTTTTGCCCGGTTGACCTGAACAGCAACCTCTACCTCTACGAACGGATACTCGCACGCTTCAGCGGAATATTACACAACGGGCGGGCACAATACTGGCTGAAGAAAGCGGAGAAGCGAAAGCGGCTCATCCAGAAATATCTGTGGAACGAAAAGCTGGGGTGCTACACCGATTATGACTTTGTCAACAAGAAGAAGGGAAACATTGTCAGCTGCGCAACCCTCTTCCCTCTCTACGCCGGCCTGGCAACACCGGAACAGGCAAATGAGATTGTGCATACGATGAAAGCCGATTTGGAATTTGACTACGGACTCGCCGCCTGCGAGAAGAGGCCCGAAAGATTTGTTTATCAATGGGCATACCCGAACGCGTGGGCACCGTACCAATACATCGCCATCCGCGGCCTCAGCAGATACGGCTTCAAGAAAGATGCGAGGGAGATTGCGGAAAAGTACGTTCACACGGTGATAATCAATTACAACAAGACCGGCAACTTATGGGAGAAGTACAACGCCGTTAATGGCGGTACTGATGTCGCCAACGAGTACAAAATGCCGACGATGCTTGGATTCACTGCCGGGACCTTCGTGTTCTCTGCCGACTATCTCAGAGATCACGGTAATTAGCAAAACCGCGCCCTCGGAGGGAGCCGGATCCTGCCGGCCGAGGTTCGTGTCGCCGAGAAATACACCTCTGCTTGGCCCGCCAAAAGGCAGTTACTCGTCGAGCGTTTCCAGCACCTTGGACACGAAACGCTTTCCGCCGATTGCGGCGACGACGACGGTCAGCAATCCCAGGGTTATGATGGTCACGCTAAAACCGATGATGACTATTTCCTTGGCGACATCGAGCTCCGTGAGGGCCATCGCAGAGATAAACAGGATAATCATCGCCTTGACGAACTTCGCAATTAGCGAGGCCCGAGGGACCTCTTCCCTTGTAAGTGCCCTTTGGACCGAACCAGATATCCAGCCTGAAATGAACCACCCGAGTCCGAATATTATTACAGCAAGGAGCAATTTGGGAATGAAGAGGACCCCCTGCTGAAGGATTGCCGAGAGCGCGCTCAATTGAAGAGCTTCGAGGGCGGAATTCAGCAGCACCAGAAAGACAATGAGAAAGGCCGCGTTGCCAATGAATTCGAAGAAGGCGTAGCGCACATCGGCTTTCGAGAGTCCGGCCCCCCACTTGAACCGTCTGAAGAGTTTATCGAATCTGAGCACCGCCAGGGCCTGCATCACTATTCGCTTTATTAGCCAGCCGAGAAACCATCCGACCGCCAGCAGAATAATGCCCGCGACAAGGTTGGGCAGATATGCCACAATCTTTTCGGTAGCACCGTAGAAGATATTGCTGAGCGAAGTATTCATTCTATGCCTCTACCTCCTCTTCATCAGTCTTCCTGACGGGCTCCTTGAGCCGTTTCCAGAAAGACTTCTGTTCCTCATACTCATTCACCCACAGCACGGGACAGCCCGCGCGTTCCGTAATCTCCTGTGTAAGCGACTGTCCGAAAAGCAAACCGAGGAAGTCGCCCGATCTTCCTCCCATGACGATCAGGTCCGCGTTTCTGGAAAGACGAAGTACGCCGTTCAGTACATCTCTGTTCCTTGAGACGCTGACCTGGGCCGAAAGGTCATATTCCGACATCAATTGTTCTATGCGACTCATCTGCTCCTGCTGATGAGCAGTGCTGGATCCGGGCTCCAGAACGACTCCAACCTCTGCCTTACATTTCAAATAATTGACTATCGCAGGAGCAATCTCAAACGCCAGACGAGTGTGAATGTTCTCACCGAAGGGGATCAAAATCTTCCCCAGCTTTCCCGGAGACAATGTGCCATGAAGCACGGCCACTTCGCAGGGTGCCTGGTCGAGAACGGTGTCTATCACGGATGCGTTTATTCTCTCGAAAAAGCTCGGATTTTTCGCCCGCCCAAGTATGATGAAGTTTGCTTCTTCCTCGATGGCCGTATCGAGAATGCTTTTGGAAATTCTATGCGCCACTTTTATGACGGATTTAACAGGAAGGCCTTCCTTTCGGACGAAAGCCTCGTTCTCTTCCATGAAAGGCACAACCCGATCGCTGTCGGCAAGCCCGGCCCGAAGCGGAACTCCCTCGTCGACTTCGATGACGTGTAGCAATACCATCTCCGCATCGTGCTTCTTGCCGATGGCCATCGCAGCGCTTAGCAGGCCTCTGGAAGTCTTGGGGTTCGCTACTGGGACGAGTATTGTGAACTCCTTCCTTTCGAGCCGTTCGAGAGCCGTCACTTTCCTGATATGCTCAACTTCCCTTCTCGATGAGTACCCGTAGTACATTGCCAGTCCAGCCGCAATCCAGCCTGCCGTCACGAACCAGCCGACCGGACTGTAATTAAACATGTAGACTGCGATCGCCAATAAGAAGACGATTCCGGCAATGGTGATCCACGGAAACAGAGGCACGAAGAATCCCCGGTTCAAGTCCGGCCGCTTCTTCCTCAGCCTGATCAGGGCGACATTGACCTGCAGGAAGAGGAGCAGGAACATTATGTCCGCGGCCGCGGCGACATCCTCCAGTGGAAGCGCTACGGCCATGATGACGATTACGAGCAGAGAGAAGAAAATGGCGTAGTGAGGAGTAAATTTCTTCGGGTGAACTGTGCTGAAGAAATCCGGGAAGTTTCTGTCCCGCCCCATTGCAAAGGCGACCCTCGAAGATGAGAAGACAGTCGCGTTAAGTGCGGACATGGTCGATATTATGCCTGCAATGAGGAGCATGAGGCCCCCTCCCCTGAAGAAAGTGGAAGCGACCGTGACAAGTGCCGTCTCTTTCTGCTGCGCCAGGAAAGCCCACGGGGTGACACCGGCAGGCGGCCTCACCGCCCCGAGCGAGGCAAATGCCACGAGGATGTAAATCGGGACGACAATAAGAAGCGACAGGAAAACCGCTCTGGGAATGTTCTTTCTCGGGTTCTTAATTTCCTCGGAGCTTTGCGCGATAACTTCATACCCTTCGAACGCAATAAACGTAAGCCCCATAGATTTCAGCACGCCGCCCCATCCGTATGGCATGAAGGGTTGGAAAGAAGCAGTCCAGTCGCCATTCCGCAGAATTACCTCTATTCCGAAAGCTATGAAGATTGCGAGTATGGCGATCTTCGTCATCGTAACGAGATTTCCGATCTTTCCCGTTTCGGATGCGCCCCGGAAATTTATGTACGCGAACACAACTGCTACCACCACGGCAAGGAGTTTGTCGGGAGTGAGAAAAGCGACCTCCGGCAGATGTACCCCCATTTCGTTCAGGGCATGTCCGAAGTATGCACCAAAGCCTATAGCATAGACGCTGCACGCGACTGCATGCGCAAACCAGCTCATCCATCCGGAAAGGAACCCGTTCCATTTCGGGAGACCTTCCTTCACCCACAAATATCCCCCGCCGGCATCGTGATAACACGAGCCGAGCTCAGCGTACGACATCGCAGTGAAAACTGCCACGAACCCGTTCAGCAGGAAAGCAATGATAAGGGCGGGGCCAGCCACACCGGCGGCCAGGCCAGTCAGCACAAAAATACCTGCGCCGATCATTGCTCCCACGCCGATCATCGTCACGTCGAGCAGACTCATCTCACGGCTCAGATGCACTTCGGCAAAGAATTTACCCATCACAGAACCCCTTCGTAGAATTACTTTCCGCAACACTGGACATACGGACGCCTGAGCCTTTCAATTCAACACTCCCATAATATGGACCTTCCAGCCGTCGCATTACCCACCTTTCTTCACTCCGAAAGTCCGGTCGACGACTTGCATAATATTGCGTGCGGCGCGTTTCTATCCAAATAATCTCGTCATTTCGGGCGCTCCAGTTACATCGACCGGCCAACCCCATCAGCTCATTGACTATTCACTTTTCCCCTTTCTTACTCAGGACTGTTTTGACCTCCAGCATGTCTTTCATTTCCTGCAAATTCTTCTGCATATCCCACCAGCCATGATTGAACGCCTGGTAGTCGGGAGCACCTGTCATAGCGGCGGAATATCGCATGGTGTTTGCATAGAAGAGCCACTGTTCGACCCACATCTTTTCGATGGATTCATCAAACGGGTTCGAAGGATCCTCGATCCCCTCGTGCCAGGCCTTTTCGACAATCGCGGTTGCAGCCTTCGTCATACCGTCTGTTTCCTGTATTAAAGTGTCCAGCCGTGCGAAGTGTCCCTGCACCCAGGGCGTGCTGTGGCATGATTTACAGATCGTCTCCATGTCCGCAAGACGTGTCTTCTGCTGCGTGGAGTCGATAAGATAGCCCGAGGCAATGCGTCCGTCGAAAGTGGTCGGAAGCGGAAGCCCATCCTGGTTTCTGATAATCGTCGTGTTGCCCGACTTCGGCTGAGGGTGAGCGTAGATCAAACCGAAAAGACGAACCCACAACCTCGAGCCGAAGTCATGCGTCCTTTGTGCTATGACAGTGCCGTCCCCGGAGACGAGCAGAGAGTTATGGCACGTCGCGCACGTGGGCGCCAGGAAGTCTTTGCCGACGACCCACGGCACGTCGGTGAAATTCCACTTACCCGCGTTAGAGAAGAAGAGACTGCCATGCTTGCTCTCTCTGTAGACCTCCCACGCCGGCACGTCGGGTTCAAGATGGCATTGGGCGCACGCGTACGGCTGGCGGGCGACGGCAATGGAGAAACTGTGCCTCGCATGACAAGCAGTGCACGAGCCTTTGCTTCCGTCGGGGTTGATCCTCCCTACTCCCTGGTTCGGCCAGTTGGATAGCTTGGGGACTACCACGTCGCCGATTGCAGCATGTATCGTGTCGGTCCCGATCACCTTAACCACCGATCCGTGGCAGCCCAGGCACGACTCGTTCAATGCCGCTTCGCTCGGCTCACTCAACGATATTTTGCTCCCGCTGAACTTCGCCATTCCGTCGATAGTGGAGACGAGTTTATGGTAGACAGGGTTATCCATGAGATTGGCGTAAGCGTTTGCTTTCTTGCTTTCCTCATATTGTGAAACCTCGACGGGATGGCAGGTCGCACAATCGTTCGGTGTTACAATCACATTGATCCGGTATCCGAAATGCTCAAAACTGTCTTTGTGCTTATCGGAGTTCAGAGAATGGCACTCATAGCAACCTACGACATGACTCTGCAGTACGTCGTTTACACGGGCTGCAGAAACCTCCCTTCGCATTGCCGGTTTCATCATTGCTTCAGCCACGGTAATGTGAGAATGCCGGCTGGTCTCCCAATCCCGCACGATGCCTGGAGTCACATCCGCGTGACAGTCGATACAATCCTGGGTTTGCGTGGAGATTGAATCTGCGGGTAATGCAGGTTCTCCTGCGCGTGCCTCGATGGTCCAACACGCTGTCACCAGCAGAAGGAGATAAGACAAGAAAAACGGCAATGACTTTGGAAATGAATTCGGTAAATTAGCCTTTAACATTTCTAATCCTCCTGATTGAATATTCTCAAGCGGAAACGAAAATCTTTGAATCTACACGCCATGGAGGGCAATTATGATGCCAATTCATCGTCTGAGAATAATCGTAAAAAATGGAAACTCTGTGGAGATAGCATTCGGGGATGGAACGGTTTGCCTCAACATGGCATCCTGGAACTATTGTTCCGACAAAGTGGTGATGTCTGATAAGTCAGGACAAACGGTAAACAAACAGCCGGCATCCCACGATGCGCGATTGAGACCCCTACCTGCAGCCCATTCGAGCCTCCGGGAGGCCTATGTGCCTTCGCCCTCCGACTCTTTTTTCCCCTGCGTACTCAGCCATGGAAACAGCCTGAACCCTGGCGCGGAATATGATTTCGGCAGATAAGGATCCGGAACCGTCGACTTGTTGCCGTCCCTGATCGCCGAGTAGTGCGGCGAAAGTATCTCCACCGCCGCCTCGTTGAATTTGTCCTGGATGTTCTGATGAAGCTCTGAATAAGTCTGCGCCATGATATTCGGTTTGTCGGTGTAAGCGTTGATTTCGTAGCTCACATATGAGTCGTCCAGGCTCGTCTGAAGCACGAAAGGCTTCGGATCCTTGAGCACGTTATCGGTGGCATCGGCAGCCGCTATTAGTAGCTGGTGGACTTTGTTCCAGGGCACGTCGTAGCCGATCGTTACCCCGGTGTGAAGAATCAGTCCGCGCTCCCCTGCAGAGGAACTGAAGTTGATGATGTGGCTGCCGAGAACCATCGCGTTCGGAACTGTCACGTCCACGTTTTTTATCGTTCGTATTCTCGTTACAAGAAGGGTCTTCTCCACAACGTCGCCGACAGTATCAGCAATCCTGACCCGGTCGCCGATTTTGAAGGGACGCATGTAGGTAATCACGGTCCCTGCCACGATATTCGATATTGCACTCGTGGAACCGAGCGAGAAGAGTACACCTATGAACACCGATATACCCTGAAAAACCGGCGAAGATGAGCCTGGCAGGTAAGGGAAAATTATTATCGCCGCGAAGGCGATTATGAGAAAGCGAACTATCTTGTACGTGGGGACGGCCCAGTCCCCATAGAAGCCGGGGAGCTTGAAAGTCTCCTTCTCGAGCGCATCGAAGATCAGCTTGACGAACTTGATCGCGTAACGCGTGACATAGACTATCACGAGTATGAAAAACAGGTGGGGGAGATATCTTACGAACGATAGAGACACATTTATTAGCGGGTTTACAATGTACCCTATCAGCGTTCCCGCCCATGTATTTGTGAATTCAAAGAAGCTGAACAGGAGTGATATATAGAAATAAATCAGTGCAGCGACTACAACCCACCGAAGCAGCTTTGCCGCACCCACAACCATCACAGCAATCCGGTCGATCGATATAACCTCGACCGTCTTCACCTTCACCGGCTGTATGACTGTCCCTTTCCATCCCTCGATCTTCTTCGAAAGAGTCCCGAAAAAAGTCAGGATTCCTTTGAAGAGTACATACGCGATCGTCGTCGTCAGTATCGCGAGGAAAATTCCAATGAGGGCCGGCCTGACGTTCAGGTCCCTTGTCAGCGGGAACTGGGCCAGCGTAAGTGTAATCAAGAAATAAAGCACGATGAGAGTGGCTGCCAGACGCAAACCTTTCAGCAGGACGATCAACAACGCGGTTACGGTTCCCGCTTTCAGGAGCTCGTACTTCCTGAACTTCAGCGGCCGGATAACCACGCCTTCCCAGCTCTCTATCGCTGCATAGAGTCTCGGCATGAACTTTCGCATTCCCCACAAGAGGATGAAAGCTATCGCCACAAAAAGGAAGATGAGACCGATGTTGACAAGCATGGTCTTCAGAGTATACCTGGTCTGAGCTTCGGCAAGCGATTTTTGGAGTATCGTCCTGAAACTCTCACTCAATGCAGCCCTCGTCTGCCCGACCGCTGCTGCGTCGCCGTTCGTGACAGCCATTATTGTCAGGCCACCGAGCGAAATGTCGGAATACCCCTGTTGTTCTACGACGTGAATTGAGGACGGGTCGAGCCCTCTCCGGAGTATATCATCAAGCGTGCGTCCTATCGAGGCACACCGCTGCTGGGGACTGAACGGGCCGAGCCGTCCGTAAAGTGTGAAAAGCGTGTCTCCCTCAAAAATGACAGGTGCACCCTGATGCACGGCTGCGGTGCTGTCCTGCAGAACCTGCGACGCGTTCGAAAACCCCGGCCCTGAGAGCACAAGCACCAGGAGTGCAGTGACTAATCTCCCGAATAACATATTAGTTTCCTTTTGTGGACTTCTTCCCATCTGCCGACGGGAAAAATCTAAGCGCTGATGCGTTAATTAACAAGTTCGAGAGGACTTTCGTCAGGATTCAAAAACCCGGATGGTGCCCGGTTACTCAATTCATTTACCTTCATGAAGTACCCCGCTTTGCAGTTCCGCATCCACGCACATATATTGGTTGAAACCGAACTCACTACACCATTCCAAAGAGGAAACTATGACAGAGGCTCATGGAGGCAGCGACGGGCTGCAGATCAGATTCGCAACGGAAAGAGATGCAGCACAGGTGCTGGAATTTATCCGGGGACTCGCTGAATATGAAAAGCTCCCGAATGAGGTAGTGGCCACCGAGGAGCTGATCGTCAAGAATGTATTTCGCAATCGCGGAGCAGAAGTGATCTTTGCGGAGATCGGCGGCAGCGCAGTGGGCTTCGCGCTCTACTTCCATAATTTTTCAACGTTCACCGGCAAGCCCGGTATCTACCTGGAAGATCTCTTTGTCAAGCCGGAATTCAGAAAGAAAGGAATAGGCAAGCGTCTGCTGACATTCCTCGCGAACCTCGCTGTGGAGCGCGGCTGCGGAAGGTTCGAGTGGGCCGTGCTTAACTGGAACCGAAGTGCCATCGACTTTTACGAATCCCTCGGTGCTCGCCCCATGAACGAATGGATGGTTTATCGGCTGGCAGGCGAGAGTCTCGAAAGGGTTGCAGGCATGGCCGAGAAGTAAACGTCCTGCTCGCCTGGCGGTCAATCCTGCACACCCGCCATATATTGGGCCTCCCTGCAAAGAACTTATTTTCCCCCGATAGTTGTTTAAGATTATCATGCGTGCTGCTTGCGAGAACCAATATCTCCGACTGTTTCTGCTTCTGATTTCAGTTCGCATTGGTTCCCTCATCCTTCCGGCCGGGTGCGCGGCCCAGGCCATCCCCTTTCGACGTTTTCAACTCGCCGACGGTCTCGTATCGAATAATGTAAATGCTATCTGCCAGGACTCGCTCGGTTACCTGTGGATCGGCACGATGGACGGGATAAGCAGGTTTGACAGCAAGGAGTTCGTCAATTTTACGACGGCGGACGGATTGTCCTCGAACAACATAACCTCGATAGTTGCCGACCGAAACGAACCTGGACAAGTGTGGATCGCAACAGACGGCGAAGGTGTCGAAAGATATTACGGGGGCCGGTTCGAGAGAATCAAAGCCGTTCTGACTCCCAAGCAGAGGCATGTCAATGCTTTGTACCAGGACGCTGGGGGACGGTTGTGGTGCGGAAACGAGGACGGGATATTTGTAATTGATCACGATTCATTACTGAGCAGTGTGAAGTCGACATCTGGTTTGCATGTAAAATCTATCTGCGGCAACGACGAAAAAGAAATCTTCATCTGCAGTGGTGATTGTATATATGCTTTGAACGGAGGTGAGGACTCCCTGCCTCCTCGCAGTGTCTCCGGAAAATTCGGGAGCGAAGTGACGTCGCTATTTGTCGACCGCGGTAAGAATCTCTGGTTTTCCACAGCCGACGGGATGATCGGAATGTTTTCCAAATGCGATCCCGCAAGGCTGAAGACGGTTCGCACTGGCGTTGCGGCGACCGATTTTTCAGAGGAGGCCGACGGGACGATTTGGATAAGCTCCGATCGCGGGATGTTGACAACTACATATGAGAAATTCTGCAAAGGCCTGGTTGCCCGCTTCTCCTCGACACATGGCCTCCCGACCGAGCAGCTGAATGTCGTCATGGTTGACCGCGAAGGAGTTATCTGGGCGGGGAGCTTACTCAAAGGAGTCGTCAGCCTCCCGATTACAACTCTTCTTAGATTCAATTTCAAGCACTCCAGGTCTCTATTATGGTCGTCGGCGATCTGCGATACGACCGGTCATTTCTTCGTCACGGACGGCGAGTCTGTGATGGAGTTGTTTCAAGACAAGTCGGATATCTGGCATTTTGTCCGCTCGAACTCCGTCGGGACAAATCACTCCGCGAAGGTGATTCACCTCAGTTACGACTCCGGCAACGACGAACTCATCTGCGGATACTCCTCGGGGAAAATTACGTTTTTCCGGATAAGACATTCTCCCGGGAACACTTCGAACTTGATTCGCGTCAAAGAGCTCGACTTAAGAAAACATCTGGACTTCCACACCCTGCAGACGGTGTATCCCGATCGAAACGGCAATATGTGGTGCAGCCTGATTGATCTCGGCGTCGCAGTGATACGTCCTGTTACCGGCAGGGTGCAAAGAGTCTACACGGCCCGTGATGGCCTCCCAGATAATTCCATAAGGTCAATCTTTCAGGATTCCTTCGGCAATATCTGGTTCGGAGGGTTTGCCTCGGGAGTTTCAATAATTTCGCCCGCGGGACTACATGGCGCTCCCGTCAACTCCGCGTCAGCGCCCACAAGGCGTATTCTGCACAACAAAGGGGTGCGTGCAATCGAAGAGGGCGAACGCGGGACGATCATAATCGGGACGAGGTACAGCGGGCTCGATATCCTGAGAGGCGACTCCGATATCGAAGTTCCCCGTACCGAGGGCGGCCTCATGAGCAACGGCGTCTGGGACATTCAGCCTCTCGGCAATTCGAGATTCTGGTTGTGCACGCAGGCAGGAGTGCAGGAGCTGATACTCGACAGGCGACCTCACTTTGAAACACTGGAACAGGTACCCCGTGTGCCTTACTATTCCGCCGCTTTGTCGAAAGAGAGCTATCTCTGTTTCGCATCGGGCGATGCGGCCTTCATCTATCGTGTGCCGGTCCGTGGGAACACCGAAGCGATCGAACCGACATATATTACACGCATCGTGCTGAACGGAAAGGTGATCAAACCGCGCCAGGGAGTACATTTCCCCGACGACGTAAAGAATATTACTTTCGACTTCGTCAGTATAAGCAACAAGGTCGTAGGGCGAGCATACAGGTACCGTCTCATCAACGAGGAAGCGGGGTTTCGAACATTGTATAACAGAAGTTCGGTTACGTACGCATCCCTCCCACCCGGCAGGTATGAGTTTCAAGTCTATGGCGGCGGCCCAGAGGAGGCCGACTCGAAACCGGCGGATTTTTCATTTGTCATCGACGCGCCTTTCTATTCACGCTGGTGGTTCATTACGTCTTCCGTCATTCTCGGACTTCTCATGATTTTTTCAATGGTTTTTCAACGAATGAGAAGGCGCGCGGAGGTTGCCGAGATACGGAATAGAATCGCAATGGATTTACATGATGAGATAGGATCCGGTTTGACCAAGATAGCTATGCTGAGTGAATATGGAGATACAAGCGCCGAATTCGAAGGTGGAGGGCCTGGCCCCGCTGCCGGCGAGAAACCAACGGGTGAACGCGCCCGTGATCGGGTTGGGAAGATTGCAAGGGAACTGGTGGATTCTATGGCCGATGTCGTATGGTCTATAGACCCGAATTACGATACGCTTTCTGATTTTGTCTTCTATTTCAAAGTCTACGCAAACGAACTCGCCGATGCGAAAAATATCGGCTTCGTGATGGAGACAGACCTGAATGAAAATCCGAAGATCGACGTGAAGATTAAGCGTAACCTTCAGTTATTGTCGAAGGAAGCTCTCAACAATGCAGTGAAATATTCGGGATGCAAAATCATCCGTTATAGCTTGAGTGTGCAAAACAAAGTCATTTCGCTCGTCGTAGATGACGACGGCTGCGGGTTCGACCCGGCAGAAGTTGAGCGAGGAAACGGGCTGAACAATATGGAAAAGCACGCCGGAGAGCTGAGCGGGACTTACTCAATCGAGTCGTCGCCAGGAAAAGGAACGAAAATCCGGATCTCATTCCCAATTTGAGCGCTTAACTGCTCAATCGGCCAGTTGACGTCCGAGACACCGTATGCATAAATTGGAGCCCGATACAGATATATGATGAGCGATCACAACGACATTCTCGTAGCCGTCCTGGATGACGATAAGGAGTACCGGAGTCTGCTGTCAGGCATCCTCAACAGCTCACCCGGTCTGAAGTGTACCGGAGCATACAGGAACAGCGATGACGCAATGAAGGGAATCGAATCGGAACCGCCGGACGTTCTGCTTCTCGATATTGAAATGCCCGTTAAGTCGGGAATAGAGGTTTTGAAGCTCATTAAGTTTCACTTCCCTTCCGTTAAAGTTCTTATGCTGACCGTTCACAGTGACAGCGAAAAGATTTTTCAATCCCTGCGCGCCGGGGCGGACGGTTACCTCGTCAAGAAAAGTCCGACACCAAAACTCCTGGAAGCCATTCACGAAGTCAATGACGGAGGCGCACCGTTTTCAGGCGAGATCGCCAAGAAAGTGTTCCAGTACTTCCAGAGTCCGTTCACGAATTCGGAGGTTTCGGAACTTTCCGACCGGGAAAAAGATGTCCTTGCGGAACTCATCGAAGGCCACAGCACAAAGGCGATTGCAGACAAGCTTTTCGTCTCCACCCATACCGTAAGATTTCATCTCCACAACATCTACGTCAAACTTCACGTCGGCTCGCGCACACAGGCCGTTGCGAAAGCTCTCAGGGATCGTTCTGCCTGACCGGCCCTCCCGTTCTTAATCCGTCATCACGACTTCCTCTCTTCCTGCCCCGCCCTGAACAAAAAAACTAATCAACCGGCCAGTTGCGGAACGCGCGCGGAAGACGATAGATTTGAGCCGCAAGCAGAGAGGACGGGAGAAATCAAAACCGGCGACGAGCACTGCCGGAGCGATTTTGTCCGCAAGACTTGTGCGATGTTAGACAGTTGCATTGAATCCGCCACGAGAGTCGGAAATGTGCAGGATGTCCAACATGCTGCAGGGAAATCGTGATAATGGAGGAGCAGGTCAATGAGCAGATTACACACGTTCATAATAGCGACGATCCTTTTTGCCGCAATCACATGCGGCGCCGCAAGCGGCCAGTCAAATTCTCAATGGGTAATTTTCAGTACCCGGAATTCCGGCATACCTGCGGACGAGGTGGACGCCGTCGCCTGTGACAAAATTCGTTCGTCGGTCTGGGTCGGGACTCCCGATGAGGTCGCCGAGTTAAAGGGTTCCGACTGGACCAAATTTGACCCAAACTCGAACGACAATAATCCTGAAGGTGCCGGTTCGATTGTGATTACTCCCGACGATTCGGTGTGGGTAGGCGGCGGCTCTTACGACTACACCAGCATTGCGGAATTCAACGGGACGTCGTGGTCGAGCTATGAAGGTGACATCCTGTCGATCCCGGATATAACATCGATGGTCTATGACCGGTCCAGGGACTTCATGTGGATTGCCACAAACGACAACGGCTTGATGTTGTTCAACCTGCCTGACCAATTGTTTGCCCGTTATGACTACTCCGACAACGGAGTCCTCAACAACGATGTCCTCAGTACCGTGGCGCTCGACTCTGCCGGCAACGTTTGGGTGAGCGACGTACAAGGCATGGAGAAATTCACCTACATCCGGCAAAGCCCGGTATTCCAGCCGGTAATCACTGATACCCTGGTATACCAGCAATCCGACGGGACCTCAAGCCTGCCGCAAATAACCAACACCGCACTTCCTACCGATGGCCCTACAGCGATTGCTGTCGGCTCGTCGAACGTCCTCTGGTTGGGAACTCTGAAGGTCGGCTTGGTGAAATACGAGGACGGCCTTGCGACCAGATATAATTCAAGCACGACGGCAGGATTCCTGGACGATCATGTCCATTGTGTGGGAATCGACAAGTGCGGAGACATCTGGGCGGGAACGAGCGGAGGTGCCGTCGAGTATGACGGTTCCACCTGGCAATGGTTCACAACTGGAAATTCCCCTCTGCCGAACGATACCGTGCTGTCTATAGCCGTTGATGCTGACGGCCATGTATGGCTCGGGACGAAAGGCGGTCTCGCCGAATACAAACCGCAGCCGCATTCACCACAACTATCCCTGCCTGCGAACTCGTCGGCGGTGGACACTAATTCGGTTGAATGCACTTGGCAGGCGGCCTGCCCCGGGGTTACCAGATACTGGTTTGAAATTTCAGACAATTCCTCCTTGGCCGGGTCAACTATCGACTCGAACGTTGCCGGCACTGAGAAATCCGTCACGGGGCTTTCCGACAAGACAACATACTACTGGAGAGTGAGAGGCCATAACGACGCCGGGTGGGGAGAGTACAGTCAGACTTTCAGTTTCAATACTTCGATCGCAACAGGCGTCACGGATAATCGCGGCCTTCCGAAACAGTTTGCGCTTGGCCAAAACTATCCGAATCCTTTCAACCCAACCACAAACATCGAATTTCGGATTGCGGATTTCGGTTTTGTGTCGCTCAAGGTTTACGACATACTGGGGAGGGAGGTAAAGACGCTTGTGAATCAGGTCGAACAGCGGGGAAGCTATTCGGTGACGCTCAATGCCCGGGACCTGCCGAGCGGAGTCTATTTCTACAAATTGACTGCAGGAGATTTTAGTGCAATAAAAAAGCTTGTCATTTTAAAGTGAAAATCGCTGAAAAAAACCGTAACTGCGGAGGACTTCATGTTTAGGCTGAAGGGCATACTGAGGGAACGCGGGCTGAACAAAAGGGTGGCGGCAATCTTCGCTGCTGCTGCCTCGCTCGCACTCCTTTTCGGCGCATGCAGCAAAACTTCAACGACAAATCCGGTAGATACCGGTGGTGCCGGAAGCACCACAGGGATTGGACCGAACGGCGGAACAGTTGGTTCTCCGGACGG
>JBJKPN010000077.1:0-10300 GCA_046706365.1 Candidatus Kryptoniota bacterium
TCATTAATGGTCAGGATGTGCTTGCGCAGTCTGAAACAGGATCGGGCAAGACGCTAAGTTTTGCGATCCCAATTATCGAAAAGCTACACAGGAACGACGGCCTTCGGGCACTTATCCTCGTGCCGACCCGCGAGCTTTCCACCCAGGTTGCCGGGGAATTTGTCAAGTATTCGGCTGGAAAAAATCTGGGAATAATCCCGGTATACGGCGGAGTGCCGATCGGCGCGCAAGCGTCCCGCCTCCGCAGGGCAAACATAATCGTGGCAACTCCGGGGAGGCTCATCGACCTGCTGAACAGGCATGCCGTGAACTTGTCTTCCATAAGATACTTCGTCTGCGACGAGGCGGATCGAATGCTGGACATGGGATTCATCCATGACGTTGAGAGGATCGCACGTCAACTTCCGGTTGAGCACCAGACAATGTTGTTCAGTGCAACCGTGTCGAAGGAGATAGAAAGACTCGCGGGCAATTATTTGCGCAATCCCAGGAACGTCCGCCTGGCGTCCACGGTGAAGCCGGGATTCCTGAAGCAGACTTACTGCAATGTAAGACCCGACAGGAAAATGGGAGTTCTCACTGATCTACTTAACGAAGATCGCCAGCTCGCGATCGTCTTCTGCAATAAAAAGTATGTGACCGCCAAACTCGCGAAGACGCTCAGCGCGGCCGGGATTCAGGCGCGCTGCCTTAATGGCGACATGTCTCAGCTCCAGCGTGAGAGGGTGACGAACGATTTCCGCCTGAAGAAATTCAGCGTCCTCGTCGCTACGGACGTGGCGGCTCGCGGTATCGACGTGGACGACGTGTCTCACGTGTTTAATTACGAGATACCGAAAGACGTGGAATCTTACACGCATCGCATCGGACGAACTGCCCGCGCGGGAAAAAAAGGGGAGGCTATCTCGTTCATAGCGACGGAAGACGATAGAAAATCCTTCCGACAAATTCTCTACAAATATCGCGGGGAGATTTTGTCGAAAGACGCGGGTGAGACAACGGCTCGCCGGCTGCCAAATGAACTTCCCAGAGGGAAGGTCTTCCCGGCAAAGGTCAGCGTCCCGCAACCCAACCAGGAGAAGGAACAACGCACCTGGAAGAAGAAATGGCAGGAACTGCTGGGCTACGAAAGCAAGAGTCGCTGAACCGATATTCTCCGGCATTGAATGAGATCGATCATGAGTATATGGTCCCTCTTACCTATCATGGTTGGATAACTATTTTCCCTCCACGGCCCGCCAATGTAGTTTATCGGTGGGCCCCTGCTATATTGCTTTACAATGAGACGGATGAAGGAAAGAACCGAGGACGAGTCAACTGAACCGATTGTGTCATCGATTCCTAAGAATCTGCATTCGCGTGAATCCACGGAGAGGTTGGTAAGATCAATAGTGGGTTTATGGAGAGAGAAATCCGGTGAACATGATAGGCCGGCCGCGCTTATTCTAGACTTCAACGGTATCTTACGGTTGTCCGAATCTGTTGCAGACGTGCTCGTTCAGTTCCGCTACGAATTCCCGGGGGGCAACTGTCCTCCGGTAAAATTCATGAATGTGTCACACTCTGTCAGGAAGACTCTCACATCGGCTGAAAAATCTCTTGAGCAGCTCCATAAGAGACTCAATGCCAATCGGAGAAAAAAGAATGGCTTCAGGATAAAGATTTGAACCTGTAGCAGCTCTCAGGGGAATTCATACCGGGGAACATCGATTACGTCGGGACGAGAACCTCAGCCAAACCTGGCAGCGTGTCCTCTTGATTCGCAATTCCGGAAGCCGTCGCATCCTCCCCCCACTCCTATGGACTAATCCTTTTGACCGATTTCATGAAAACACAGTCTCTCCTAACTTGACCGGAGACGAAAGGCGAGCAGTGAACCGCAAGTGAGCAGGAGGACCGCGTTCCATCACCCATATCGTTGCTTCACCCCACTGACATCCGCACGCCGTCATTCCGGAAATCCAATGCAGGAGCCAATATCAAACGCAGACTTCGAATAGGAATAATCGACCTCGTGACGAAGGGGCCGACACGGGCGCTTTGGGCACGCGTGATGAATGCAAATTTCGCGAGCATCATGCCGCAGGTGCTCGGCGTATGGTGCGAGGAGCTCGGGCACGAGGTCACATTGGTGTGTTACACCGGCTTCGAAAACCTGGTAGATGAACTGCCGAAGGACGTTGACATTGTATTCATCGGTGCCTTCAGCGAGGCCGGTCAGACAGCTTACGCACTGAGCAATCTCTTCAGATCGCGCGGCGCGATCACGGCGCTCGGTGGTCCGCACGCGCGCTGCTACCCTCAGGATGCACAGAAGTATTTCGATTATGTCGTGGGCCTCACGGACAAAGAGGTCATTCGGGACGTACTTAATGATTGCTCGCGGCACAGACCGGTGGGCTTGTACTTCACCGCCGGACAGCAGCCGGCCTCAATACCAGGTGTACAGGAGAGGTGGAAATTCATTGAATCAACGCTCGAAAAAGCTCCACTGATAAAAATCGTTCCCATGATAGGGAGTCTCGGCTGTCCGTACACTTGCAGTTTCTGTATCGACTCTGTCATACCTTACCAGCCGCTCGATTTCGGACTCCTGAGGGAGGACCTCTCATTTCTTATGAAGAAGTTCAGACGCCCCATTGTAGGCTGGCACGACCCGAACTTCGGGATAAGGTTCGACGATTACATGGACGCGATCGAGGCCGCGGTGCCCCCCAACAGCATAGACTTCATTGCGGAAAGTAGCCTATCCCTGTTGTCGGAGCCGCATCTCAAGCAGCTCAAGCGCAACGGATTTAAAGTGCTTCTTCCCGGAGTTGAGTCGTGGTATGAACTGGGTGGAAAATCGAAGACGAGCGGCGTCTCCGGGTTAAATAAGGTCAGGCAGGTCTCGGAACACGTAAATATGATACTCCGCTACATCCCGTACGTACAGACCAATTTTGTCCTCGGACTCGACAGCGACGAGGGAAGCGAGCCGTTCGAGCTGACAAAGAAATTTATAGACATGACTCCCGGCGCGTTTCCAGGATACTCCCTCCTTTCCGCGTTCGGACAGGCGGCGCCTGTCAACCTTGAATACCAGCGAGCCAATCATGTCCTGCCATTTCCATTTCATTTCCTGGACAACAACCATGCTATGAACGTGAAACCGAAGAACTATTCGTGGCCCGAATTCTACCGGAACGTCATCGACCTGACGAAGTACACGTTTACCAGCAGGGCTATTCTCAGGCGGTTCATGGCGACAGGTGCCGTTAAGCCCCGGCTGATGAACGTGCTCAGGGCAGTGTCGTCGGAAGGGTTTGGAAGAATAAGGTATTTTACAGAAGTTCGCCGGCTCCTGGGGAGCGACCCGCAATTCACACGCTACTTCAATCAGGAATCCACCGATCTCCCTCAGTTTTACATAGACATTATCAAAAAGGATCTGGGACCGCTTTGGGACTGGCTTCCCGCAGGTGCGCTGTACCATGATCCTAACGCTTACCTGAAAGCCGAAATCGAGCGGGCCCGCTCGATTTCGGCTGCGAAATTCGGCGCGGTACAAGATCCGGTCAGGCAAGGTAATACCGGCGCCGCCGCGTGATTTGATCTTGGAGCTTTGAAGCAAGTCCTGTTGTCCGTAAGGTCCTCGAAGGGTGTACCTCGGCCGTTGGCGCAGGATTGCACGGTAAATCGGGGTTGGGTAACTTCTTTTGAACCACATTTGCAGGACGTGTCCGAATATCACGAGGACAACGCGCGCGACAGGCACCCCAAACCGGAGAACCCGTGGCTGAGAAGATGAAACTCCTGATCATTGAAGACAATCCGCTGCTCCGTGAGGGTATTTCGGCGATTCTCAGGAGAACTTCGGATATCCAGGTGGTTTCAGCGCCGGACAGCAGGAGGAAACCACTCCAGAAAGTGCGCGATCTCAAACCCAACGTGCTCCTTCTCGACCTTGGGCTGCGAAACCAGAGCAGCCTGGAAATAGTCCGGTCGGTCAAGGTGAATTTTCCCCGCGTGAAGGTCATAGTCATGGACCTTGCCCCAACAGAGGCCGACATCCTTCTCTTCGTGCGCGCCGGAGTGTCCGGTTTCGTCCTCAAGGGCGCGACGACTGAGGATTTTCTGAGGACCATCCGTGCCGTGGCCCGTGGTAAAAAGATCCTTCCGCCGCTGATGACTGAATCACTATTCACTCAGATAGTGGACCAGGCCGTCAGCGGGAAGATTACGTCGAGAGTCATCGAAGCCGTCCGCATGACGAGGCGCGAGCGCCAGGTTATTATGTTGATTGCCGAAGGGCTTTCGAATAAGGAGATCGCCAACAATCTCCATCTCTCCACCTACACAGTGAAAAGCCATGTACACAATATCCTCGAGAAGCTTCTACTTCGTTCACGCGTCCAGATCGCAAAATACGCGCTGACAAATTCCGAGCTTATCAAAGCAGAGGAAAGCATAACCTTAATCGAAGAATGACTTCCCGGGTGCGAGGGGCTAATCCCGTTTTCATCCTCTTGGACGATTGAACTAGCTTAACTCCGCGCGTAGCTTGACGTCGTGATGAATTCGCGGAATCGACTTTCCCAGTCGGCTTATGCCGCCAGCACAGGAACGATTATCCGTTGGATTCGGCTGTTAAACGACAGGAGCATCTAATGAATAAGATCAGGCTGTTACTCATCGAGAAGAATCGCGTGTTGAGGGAGGGACTCGCATCTATTCTTAAGAAACGAACCGGCATTGCAATAGTCGCGACATCCGGTGACAGCGAGAACACAATTCTCAAACTCCATAAACTAAGACCCAACGTGATTCTTCTGGATCTCAATTTACGCAGCCAGAATTCTCTGCATGTGGTCCGCCTTGTGAAGAAGGAGTTTCCCGAAGCGAAAGTAGTTGTGATGGATCTGGCTCCCGTTCACGGAGACGTTGTCCAATATGTCAAGGCGGGTGCGTCGGGTTTCATACTAAAAGACACGACGCTGGACGACTTTATCGCGACGATTCAATCTGTCTCAAAAGGCAGGCAAGTTCTCCCCCCCACGCTCGCAGATTCCCTCTTTTCTCAAATTGTGGAAGAGGCGATCAAGGGCAAGAAAGTCAAACCAACGGAGCCCGTCAGAATGACGAAGATCGAAAAAGAGATTTTCGGGCTTCTGGGCAACGGCCTCAGCGACAAGGAAATCGGGGAAAAGCTCCACACTCCGGTTCAGACGGTGCGTGTCCAGCTCCGAGACATCATGAGGAAGCTGACGCTGCGCAACCGCCTGGAAATTCGGGATTATAAGTACACGGATGGGACCCTCGAGACCATTGTCGGAAGCATAACCGTAGTCGGTGGTTGAACGAAGGGTAGAAAACAATATCCTCCGGAGCGCAAAGGTAAAACATGAAGCGCACAGGACCGCCTTTGGCCGGTGCGCTCTGCGGGAAAGACAATGTCTCATATGGTCTGTACGGTATGGCGCGCAGTCTCTGAACGGCCGAAAGGAGAAAATGAAATGATACGGCAAAAGCTGAAAAGAATTTGGAGCCGGTCCTGGACCGAATCTCTGGAGGATTTAATCTTCGGGAATCAGGCCAAGCATAAGCAGCCTGTCGGTATATCATGGCTGAACGTTCACAGGCTCTTCGATTACCGCTGGTGGCGGCATCTTCGGTTCAGAATGTACCGGGGAAATGGGAGATAAACTGAAATCCACAACTGGCATGGAAGAAAATGAAGCGTCGGCACTCGACAAGTTGCTTGCCGACGAATACATACTCTACATGAGAACGCGGGATGGAAGCCGCGACATACCGGATACCAGTTCGGCTGAAGCGCAGGATTTGCTCCAGCGGCAGTGCGTATCGATGGGCTGGATCGTGGCCGGCGTCAGCAAGATGGTTCGAAAGTTCGGCCCCGCGCCGTCTTTCGTGCTAGAAAAGTTTATCGCGATCGCCAGATTGAGCAGATACAGTGTACGATTCACTAGCCAGGATGAAATCGTCAAAGCACTGCTCGATGATCACGAATCTATTATCCGCATATTGAAAAACGACAATGCCCGTCCCATGAGCATTCGTTCGAGCTTCAGCACGGAGAAATTCACGGTGGAGCTGTTGAAACAACATAAGGAGATGGCGGATGCTCTCAAAGGATGGCTGCATTGATATGGAACTCGGAAGGCTCTTGAATATTGTCGACGATGTCCGCCCCTTCCTCGATACGACTGCAGATGCAAGTTTGCTCACGAGAGACAATCTGGATCGGTTGCTTTCAAATGCCGGTTGATCTGCTGCGATCGATGCGCGAACGAGCCTCCGCAGCGGTACACTCCGAAGCCCGCCTGCAGTCCCTTTTGAACACCACGTTCACCAGGACAGAGGTCCCTGTCCCCTTCGTGAGCGCCGCAATCCCACTGTATTTGCCGGGCTACGGCTTATCGGGAAAATCGATAAACTGCTCCGTCTCCGAGTCGCACACCCATTGCGCCTGAAGCGTGGTCTGCTTTTCAACTCCTCTCAGCGCGAAGAGTATCGCCGAGTTCAGCCTCGCCGCGCTCTCTCCTTCCAGCATCGTCCTGACCGAAAATCCGTATTCCGTCCGCAATATCGAATCGATACCCAAAAGCTTGACGAGGACATCCTGTACCACCATAGGATTTGATGTCCTTATTTCAGCCCTGAACAGGAATTTCTTCACAACAACCTGACACAATTTTATATCTTTCTATTAAGTCGCTTGAAACTTGTTTCATTCAAACGGATTGCCGCAGGCTTCCGATTCGAAACTGCGGCCCGTCCGGAAACTATTGTCGGCCGGAGATCTTAGTGATCCCCAACGAGCATTCCGACAATTACCGGTTCTCCATCTTTGAGATTGCCCTCGACTTCCGTGCTCACTCCGTCCGAAAGTCCGATCCTGACCCTGACCGGCTTCATTCCCTTCCCGTCGGGAACCCACACGACGAAGAAGCTTCCGGGATTCAGCTGCCGGTTCGCATATCCTTCCTGTCCTTCCTGACCGGCCACACCCGCCGCACTTTGCGAGAGGCTCTCCCTTTTCAGCCTCTGCACGACGGAATCCGGGACGACACCCGACAGCTCGGCCATGTACTTCGCGGGAGGCACGAAGCGCAAAGCGGTCGTCGGAACTTTAATGACATTCCTGTCCTCCGCGACATGGATCGTAAGGTTGGCCGTCATCCCCGGCAGAAGCTTCAGGTCGGGGTTTGGAGCATCGATTACCACGACATACTCGACGACGTTCTGTACGGTGTCGGGCTGCAATCTGACCTGGGTTACCGTCCCTTTGAAAACGTCGTTGGGGTAAGCATCGACATTGAATGTGACGTGCTGCTTAACTTTTACACTCCCGATGTCGCCCTCGTCCACATACGCCAGTATCTGCAGGTCGGTAAGACTGTTCGCTATGGAGAAGAGAGTGGGTGTACTGTAACTTGCCGCAACCGTCTCGCCTATGTCGACGTTTCGCGATAAGACAACGCCGCTTATGGGTGCTTTGATCGTGGCGTAGCCCAGATTGATCTCTGTCTCATCGAATGCGGTCCGGGCGGAGTTCACGTCTGATTGTGCGCTTTGATAGCTTGCGAGAGTTGTGTCGTAGACGGCCCTGGAATCGAGATTCCGGGCATATAACTGTGTCACTCTTTCCAGGTTTGTCTTCGCCTCGGCCTCCTCGACCGTCGCTTTTTTGAGATTCGCCTCCGCCTGTTCGACACTCGCCCAGAGGAAGGTCGTATCCAGCCTGGCCATCGTCTCTCCCACATTGACGCGGGAATTCCAATCGACATAAAGCTTCGTAATCTTGCCGGACACCTGGGTCCCGACCTGCACCGTCGTATCGGGAGCAAGCGAACCCGTCGCCGTCACCACCACGTCGAGATCTCCGCGGCTGGTTTTAAGCGTCAGCCATTGATCTCCCTCGATTCTCTCCTGCGATTCCACATAAACCAGAATGCCCGCCAACATCACCGCCATCACTCCTGTCAGAACAAGTCTTTTCCGTTTCATCTTCAGTCTTCTCGTTTCGTTCAATGACAAGTACGTTCGTGCAGACAAGTCCATCGCTCGAACAAAAGTCAAACATAATCGAAACATTAGACGCCTTCGAATTCCAAATGGTTACTTTCTCACCTTCAGTTAAACTAAAGTTTTCAAAAGAGGAGAATTGCCGCTGCGTGCGAGCGGATATCTTAAACCCCGATATGTTTCCCGGCGTCATTTAATACCCGGCAGAACCGGGCACGGAGATTCGGTCATGAGTTTAACGCCGGGTTCGAGTAAACGAGAAGGAAAAATTCTATGTTGCGGAAGGTGTGGGAGTCATTTGGTTTTCCAACCGTAGTCATCGTCCTCGTGATTTTGGGAGTTCGGGCCGAAGCCGACAGGAACTCGCGGCCGCAGTTCGATACAATATCCGGGACTGTTTCGCCCGGTTCGCGGGTGAGTTACGTAACGGCGTCGAATCCCGACAACACCGTCACCACCGAAACCGACAGCGGGGGGAAATTCGTGCTGTCGCCCGTCCTCGCAGGCAGTCATTCATATAGTTTCCACGGACGAGGGATTCAACGATACAACCATCACTAATGTGGTTGTAAGCGAGGGGAATACGGCTCTTCGGGGAAGAATCCGGCTCTCGCCCAAAGGGGAAGGATAACCCGAGTCCGGGATGACCGACAGCCCCGAGGGCCGGACCCGGCGGCTTCACGGGCCTTCGCCGCGAAGCTCCTTTTTGATCCTTGACCTTCTACTTTTGACTTTTGAACCGTGTCGTCTACAAACACCTGATCAATAAAACCGCCTGGTCGTCCGTTTGTTTGCCGAAGTCCGAGACTTCTTTATCGAGGCTCCTGTAAATATCGGCCGCCGGCTCTTTTCGGTGTTTCAAGACAGATTCCCTGACCTGCTGCAGCCCGAACTCCTCTTTGTTGCCGTTCATGGTTTCCGTTATGCCGTCTGTCAGCAGAACGAAGAGATCGCCCCTCTCAAAGCCGAGAATCTCCGTCCTGTAATCGAACGTCTCCGCGGCCGCGACCGCCACCTGTTTGATCACCAGCTCGTCGAACGTATCGGAGCTTTCCCGCAGCCTGAGTATGGGAAGATGCCCGGCGGTGGAGAACTCCACCGAACGATTCGCGTTGAACTTCAGGAAAGAGCAGGTCAGGAACATATCCTTCTTCTTCAGATGGTAGAGAGTCTTTGTCGTCTCGTCCAGGATGGATTTGAGCGGCTTATTGCCATTCAACAAGACACGGACCGCGCTCTTGAACATCCCCATCATCGCTCCCGCGGCCACCCCGTGCCCCGAAACATCAGCGATATAGCATACCGTACCGTCTTCGGTTTCAACCAGGTCAATGAGGTCTCCTCCCACCTCTTCAGTCGGCTTGGCCACTCCGTAGATTTCAAATCTGCCGTTCCTTACCTCCACCTTCGGGACCAGGCTGGCGTGAAGGTCGTGGGCGAGGCTCATTTCCGTCCGGTACCTGAAGTTCCTGATTCCCTCGCGCGATATGAAAACGATCAGGAGGACATAACCGGTAATGATCGAGGCCAGAATTCCGTAGCCGTCGAAAACTGCCCGCGATTGGAACTCGGCGAAGGTCGGATTTCTCGTCCCATTCCCCAGGATGAATCCGACCGCCACCTGAAACAGGATTGTCAGCGGGAGGACCTTTATGTTCCTTGTAAACGAGTAAGCATATAGGACCGCAACCAGGCCGCCATAAAGCACATTCAGGAACAGGCCGAATTCGGTAAGGGAGCCTCTTGAAACAATGTCGGTAATGAAACCTATGCCCGAGAAGAGGAAGAAAATCGCACCGGCGAATATTGCGTACCGCCTTAAAGGTATATACTTCCAAAATCCGGTTCTGTACCTGAAGTTCTTGAAATTCAACGCTTCCTCCTGTGAGAATCGTCTTTAATATCGTGACATGGGCGATAACTTAACATCAAAGGACTTATCGTGGTTCAACGAGGACTCCCCAGCGGAAGCGTCAGGGTATGGATTGGTCATGCCGGCCTCATGTGAGGCACGGAGTAAACTCGCCGACATCGGGCTTCCGGCTTTCGCCGGAATGACGCCGCAAGCGGTGCGGGTTGCAACCATGAGCGACCCAGGCTCATCATTAATATCGAATTGGCACCGGGGATTACTTCGCCCGTGTAGGTTATGCCAATCCGACCAGGATGCCTATCGTCGGTGAAGAGGCGACGAACCTCGTCTGCCTTGACATTCAACATCGGCAGGAATAGTTTTCCGGAAGACGGAGGAGGAGACGGATGAAATTGAAGC
>JBJKPN010000078.1:0-14996 GCA_046706365.1 Candidatus Kryptoniota bacterium
GAAAAGAGCATTTCGATGCGCATCGCCCAGCTGCAAGCGATGATGAAGGGGGAATCAATTCAGGACTCGATCAGGAAGCAGATAGCTCCTCAGAAGAAGGCACGATAGAAGACTTGAAAAAGAAAGCGGCGACGATATTAATCGCCGCCGCCTTCTTGAACCTCCTCCCTGTTTCCAAATTCCGGTTCTGCCTTGAGGATGGGCTCAAATGCCCGTCCAGCCTGCCTTGAAACGCTAACTCAGCCGTTCCACACTTTTTTCTCGGCGCCGGTGCCAGCTTCCTCAATGCTCAGGTGGTGACGTTCCAACCTTCCGAATCTCTGTTCCGGAACCACGCCCTGCGGATTGTTGTGGTAAACGTCGACTCCGCGACACATGTAGGTCTTGAAGTAAGGGTTAACCGACAGGTCGCATTTCACTTCGGTACGCGAGTACCTCACGGTCAATCCTATACGGCGCCGGTCCGAATGGTTGGCGGGTGAGCCGTGCACCATCTTATCGTTGTGAAACGAGACCTGCCCCGCCTTGAGAACAAGAGACACCGCCGAGTCTTCGCGGAACTGTCCCTGCTCGCATTCTAGCGTCAGAACAGAGTCGGTGTCGGAGGCCCTTTGGTGTTTCAGAATACCTGCTTTATGCGAACCCGGTATGACCTTCATTGCACCGTTACCCTCATCGCTGTCCAGAAATGCAATCCACGCGGTGACGGAGTCCTGAGGACGAAGGGGCCAGTAGTATGCATCCTGATGCCAGCCGACAGTCGAACTGGTGTGGGGCTCCTTTATGAAGAAATTCGATCCCCACACGAAAAAGTCCGGACCAAGGAGACTCTCCACATAATCAAGTATCTTGCTGTTCATGCAGATGTCATAGAGGAACCGGCTCGTCTCGTGCCATTCCCTGATTTCCTTGGAGTCCTCCCCCGGACGAAGGAGTTTGAGAAGCCCGATCAGTCCTTCGTTCAGCTCCTTTACTTCGTTTGAATTGAACACCGGCGACAGGCCTATTAAATATCCGTTGTCCTCGTAGAACTTGACTTGTTCCGGCGTAAGACTTCCTCTTTGCATCGAACTTGTCCTCCTTGCTGTTGGTTAGGCGAAATTCCAAACACCGGGGCCTATGTCCCCGGAACTACGATTTACTCCTCGTTCACTAAACAACACTTCCGAAGGAAAAGTTTTAACAAGAAGACCTTGATTACCTGGAATTTCAGGACGCTATGGAAAAAGTCGTGGGAGGCTTTTTCATCGAACCGGGTAACCGACTGTCTGGGCCAGAATGACGGATTGGTCCGGCCTGAGTCGCATGGCCTTTGCCAGAACAGGCTTGTCGATGGAACCACGGACTACACAGGCAAGGCCTTCCGAGGCACAGTAGAGGTAGACATTCTGAGCGATAAAGCCGCAATCGGCGCCAATCCACATGATACGGTCGTCTTCAGCAGCCCGCCTGACCCGTGACAAATTAGCGACGTAAACGATATTTACCGGTGCATCTCTGACAAAGCTCTGCGTTCCGGTTTTTGAACGCATATCTTCTGCAGCAATGAGTTGAAGCGAATGTGAGGGCGCATCATAGATGTACAACCCTTCCTCCAATGCGACATAAATGTCGATCTCCTGCCAGTTCATGGCGGAGGGAGCGGTACGTCGCCCGTCCGCCCTGTTGATGCCGAACGCTGCCCAAAGAAGATTAGACAGGGTTTCAATTGATAACTTCCTGTCGGAGAATTCTCTGGAAGTTTTCCTTTCCTTGAAGACTTGCATAATCGGATTTCCACCTGTGGTATCGGGTTTGACAAGCCGGATCGTCTTTGCAGTCTGGGCATCGGAGACAACCGGGCATGCGGAAACCATTATTACCAAGGTTACGAGCACCTTCACCATGATTACTCCTCCTGATTTCTGATAGGAACTGAAATAGATCGCACGTCAGCGGGAAGGCCGTCAATGTTGACCGAGACTTTGAATGTCCTGTAAAATTAAACGGTCTGATTTGTTCCCTGGAAGCTCCCTATCGTATTCGTGTCCGGCCTGCTCCCGCAGAATTCGCGGGTCCATCACGACGTGCTAATTTAACTGACCGACTCATCAAACGACACTACTTTCCTGCATCGTTCATTGATTTAGGTAGTGAATAGATTATTTTAGGAGGCAGGACGATCGACATATTTATGAGGCTCGCATGAAACAGGAAGATTTTCATTTCTTCATAGAGTTTCCCGTCCGCTTCTCGGACGTCGACTCGATGGGACACGTCAACAATGCCGTCTACCTCACATATTTTGAGGAAGCGCGGATCCACTATTTCAAGAACCTTATAAAGCTTAAACTGAACGACAAGCCTTTGATCGATATTATTGTTCTCGAGACCAGGTGCGCCTACCGAAGTCCGGCGTTCTTCGGCGAGACCATCAGAATACATTCACGAGTGAGCTGGATGAGAAGCAAAGTCACGGAAATGCAATATCTCATAACCGATGTGCAAACCGGAAGGAAGGTGGCTGATGGGGCAAGCATCCTGGTGCCGTACGACTATCGGACTGGGCAGAGTGTGCCTGTTCCCGACGATGTTCGAAAAGCAGTTTCGGAGTTTGAAGGTATTGTGCCTACCGATTGATGCTGGCGGGCAACAGGGATGTGCTATTGCCTGTTAAAATCAGTGTGAGCATGGCCGGCGACCCGCTCCAAATCGCAAAACTCGACCGAGTACAACCTCATTTTGCCTGACTGCACCTGAAGGCTGATCAGGACATCGGAATCCCCCGAGGATGCGAGTATCTCGTACGGTCTGTAGTCGCCGATGCTCAACTCAAGCTTCCCGTCGTCCCTCCTGACATCCCTGCCCAATGCCAGGTTCTGTGGCGCTTCAATGGCAGTGTGCATTCGTATCAACGTCGGTTCATCGGAACCGGCAAAGGCGAGCACCGTCTGGTCTTTCGAACAGCTGATGTACACCGTGCTCCCTGCGCTTCCCTCGATATAATCTCTCCCGACGTACCATGGCCCGTGAGGGTAAATCGTGTTTAGAAGGCAAAAATCCGGTAGCGAAAACTCCTGACTGGTTTCCGGAACAACGAGGCTAGTGAAGACGTAGTCGCCCGTCACATATCCGAGTTGTCTGAGTGTCGAGCTTGTCCTCGTACGCATAATTTCGGCTCCTGCCGTTCCCATGCTCGGGAGCTCGTCCCTGTACCCCGAAACCGCAAGCCTCGCCTGGATACTTCGTTCGAAACTCCTGAGGGGTATTTCTCCCTCAAATCTGGCTTTGATTATACCGTTCGAATCTACCACGAGCACGGCGGGTAGTTCCCTTATCCCCAATTGAAGGACGAGCATATTGTTGGCATCGAAGATCGTATTGCCCGACAGGTTGAGCCTTTCAAGGGTCGTCTGAGATTCCCTGGCGTGATACATGCACGAGAGTCTGGGCTCGAGAACGTACCAGAACCCGACCGAAAGATTCCCGTAACTTCGCGACATCTGTCGCATCACCTCGACCGTATCCAATGAATTCTTTGTCACAGGCTCGAAGAACGTGATCACGCTCAGCAGGTTCTCCGTATAGTCGACCTGCAGGGCATCGCCTGAGATATTTATTCCGGTTATTGCCGGGGCACGTGTCGGTTCTTTCGGTTCCATCAATTTTACTTAATTAAAACATAATCAAATTGCAATAGCAATTTCCACATGATATCTGGTTTTTGTCCAGGTCTTACACGCTCTCCAGGAGCATAAAATCGGCATTTTTCCCTTTCGAGCGTCCATTTCTATCCGGGGCTCGTGTCTCTTTATCCTTCCATCGGCATATATCGAACAGAACGCAATTCACGCACGCCGGTCTTTGTGCCGTGCAAACCGTCCGCCCGAATCTTATGAGATTTATGTGAAGTTCATATCCGAGAGACGGGGGTATCTTGTCCCTCACCGCAAGAAACGTCTTGTCCGGGGTCTTTTCCCTGACGACCCCGAGGCGATTGAGAATTCTGTGCACGTGGGTGTCGACCGGAAAAGCGTCGTCATCCCCCAGAGCGAACAGTGAGACGCAGGACGCGGTTTTGTAGCCCACGCCGTGCAGCCTGCAAAGTCTGTCGATTAGCTGATTCCTCTCGATCTTTCCTAGGCTCCGGCGGTCGAACCTGTGAAAATCGGTTGCGATGTCTTTGACCAGATTCACGATCGTTTTGCTTTTCTTGTTTGCAATCCCTCCCACTTTGATGAGCGGTTCGATGCTGCGCGGATTCACGCTCGACAGGGAAAGGAAATCCGGGTACTTGCCTTTGAGATTGATGAACGCCTTGTGGCTGTTCAGATCGTTGGTGTTTTGAGAGAGGACGGTAGCAATCAAAAGCTCGAGCGGGTCCGGAAGCTTGCGCCGGCGTTGAGGTGCGCCGAGGTAATCTCGAAGCCGGGAGGCAACAGTCTCAAGTCTGGCGGGGATTCCCCTTTTACCGTTCCGGGCGGTCGGCATGGTCCTTTATAGAGAGTGTATTAATGGCGCTCTTATTCAAGCTTGAATATGAATGTTGCGATTGCCGATTGGTTTACATGCGGGTAGTTTGCACCCAGCCTGCTGAATTGCCAGGTCCGGATCGCGGACATGGCGGCCTCGTCCAGCCTGGAGTCGGCCTTCTCCACCGGTACCATGGAGAGAACTTCACCAGCAGGATTGACAATGATTCTTATCTTCACCGTTCCGCCGTTTTGAACTCCCGGGGGAAACTGCGGTTTGCTCCCGCTTAGAAGCACCCGTGCAACGCCATTCCAGACAATACGGTATGGAGTGCCTGTTGTCGAGTTGTTTCCGGGATTGCCCGGAACATACCTGTTGCCAAATCCTCCGCCGAATCCGGGTGTCCCGGTCAGCCCTGATCCGGAACCGCTGTCGCTACCGACCGTCGTTCCTATCCCGCCACCCGAGCCCTGGCCGGACTTCAACCTGCCGGCGTATCCGCTGACGGAATCAAAGCTCGACGGAGAACGGTTTATTCCCACAATGTCATTCATCCCCGGACCCTGCAGAGACCGGGGGACGATGGAAGCATTGTTGGTAATTGTGGTACGAGGATTCGCATTCGGGGTCGCGACCACGTTGTCGAAAGCCGCGCCGGGACTCCGCGGGATCGTCCCTTCCCCTCCACCTGATCCGGAAAGATCCATTCCGGAGCTTCTCTCCCCGACTATTCTGACCTGCATCACCTTGAAATGGACATTGACCGGCGGGAGCAGGACATTCTCCACCTTCGGCGCCTTCTTGTAGTAGGGCGCATAATAGACCAGGATTGCAAATAGAATGATATGTACTGCAAGGGCGAGCCCCATGCCGGTGTAAAAATTACGGGAATATATCCTCTTCAGCTCAAACTGCCTGAAGTAGTAAGCACCGGCAATACTACTCGGCCTGTCATTGTGCAGGTACAACCCAGACATCTGTCCTAACTCTCTTTCTCATTCCCTCTATGGCAGCTATGGCCTGTATTCTGTTCGGATATGATCCGACGCAGACCCTGTACCACCGTCCACCTTCATTTCCTTCTCCAAGAATTATATAACCATCTATGCCTTGCCTCTTGAGCTGCGCGACGTAACGATCAGCCTGTGCCCTGGTCCTGAATGCAGAAACCTGAAGAGAGTAACCCCCCCCCGTTGCAGCGCCCTGTGATCCGGAAACCATCGGCGACGATTCTGTCGTATCTCTCGTCGCAGGCGCTGAAGGCACCGACTGTGTCGTCTGGGTGACTGCAGCTTTCTTCCCGAATTTCAGGTAACCATGGCTGTTCAGCATGTAGAATATGCCCGCAAGAGCGGCGATGACGACAACAGCAAGCGCAATCCACAGGATTTTCGTCCCGGTCGTAGGTTCGTCGACAAAGATGTCTTCGACCTTTTCCTCATTTTTTCTGTTTTGAGAAGGCGAAGTTTGATGCTCTTGATCCGAATCCTCGTCCTGGAAGTTCAAATTGCCCATCGCTTAACCCTCCTCTATTTGTTGTGAAAATCCGTATTCAAAGTGCGAAATATTTGCAATTCTTTCAATCATACACTTCTCGCCCTATTGAAACGAACGGCAATGTGCATACTTCCTAAATCAACAACCGGTTCCGTGTCCGCAACGACTGATCGACATAACCTCAACGAACCCTTCCCGTTAAAATATCTTGCTGCTCAGCCCGACAGAGAGTGTCATGGGGAATTCCTGATAACCCTGCCAGATAAAATACTTCTGATTCAACAGATTCTTCCCGTTGGCGAAAAATGTGAACGGAATGGCTGCGATTGTTGTACTGTACGAGAGCCTTAAATCCAGCAGCCCTACAGGATCGAGTTTTGTCGTGAGCGTCGTGTCTGAGTATCGCGAAGAAAGGAACAAGAACAAGCCTTTCGCCACCAGACCGGGTATGAACTCGTACCTCGCACTCAGATTAAACTCGATCGGTGCAAGATTAGGAATCGACGTAAGGAGATCAGTACTTCCCTTCTGGTATCGCAGCGTGGCGTCTGCATTGAACGACTCGAACGCGTATGATGCCGTAACGGAGGCGGAGAAAATCGTCGCCTTTTGCGCATAAATCAGCTGACTGTTGTTCAACGGATACGAGACGAACACAGGGTAGAACTTTGAGGCCTGAAAATTGAGCTCGGGAATTATTGCAACAGAACTCAATACCCCAATCCGTCCGCCGAGTGTTGCGTCAGCATAGTTCTGGGTATTTCTGAGTGTCATCGGCACCGCAACAAACCGGTCCTGCGACAAGAATCCGGAGATTTGAGATTCTCGAATATGACCGGAAAACCTGCCGAACAGTGAGACCATCCCAGTGACTCTGTAGTCGGCCGATATTTCCGGGTACAGCTTCGCGATTCCGCTCGAGGAATCGTCACGGTACTGGTAATACCTGGCCCCGAGGGAAAACCTGAACGGACCCGCGCCGTTGCTGTAGGCTGCCCCGACAGACAGGTCGTACAGCGATCTGTCAAGCGTTGTGACTGGACCGGGAAGGATATTGAGCGGCTCATTGGATTTCTGCGTGTGCGTACCGAAACGGAAGTTTCCGTCGATACCGACGTCGCCTGAGCCGGCAAAGAACCTCGCACCTGCACCCAATGTAAAGTGAGATTGCACGCTGTTCCAAAGATCGTTCACCGAAAACCTGTCAAATCCCAGTCGAAAGGCAACGGGGACGCTCCCGAATTCGACATCTGAAACGAGTTTCATGGCGGCATCGTCGGTCTTGCGAAGCGAAGGAGGGGCCGGGAGCTGCCCGTAAAGGAAATAACTCGACCGGGAATAACCGAGCTCCAGATAATTGCTGGCCTTGATCGGACCATCGAGGCCGAAACTTTTCGACGCCCCTCCGTGAATTGCAAAATCCCTGCTGATCGTATTGGCTATGAACCCCGATGTGTAGTCACCGGCCACGCTCCCGTCAAGCAGGTATCCGCCGACAAGACCGCTCCCGGAAACCAGGTAATCTATTGTTGTATAGTGGCCGACCGAAGCGCGCGCGAAGAGACCCGGCGCTTCATTCGAGGCGCTGCTCTCCTGACTGCTGAGAGACCTGTCCGAAGGCAGTTCGACGCCAAGATTGTTTATCCTCTTCCCTTGAAAATACGACGAGTCGATCTCTACGGAAGGTTTCTCAGCGGGAGGAAGTTCAATCTGTGCTTTCCCTGTCACCACGAATTCCGGAACGTTCATCTTGGGAAGCGAAGAATCGGGTTTGAAAGTAGTCATGGGAGGTGAAATGACATTTTGTGCCGCCGCCTGAAGGGCGAAAGCCAATGTCGCAAAGATGATAAATGCGGCTTTTATTTTCACTTATGCAGCACCAATTTCGGTATACTCTTGCCGCGGTGGCAGGTAAAGCAGGTTACCTTTTCCCAGTTCGGCTGGTTTATATAATGTGTGTCTATGTTCCTGACCATCCTGATCATGATGCGTGCCATCCGTTTCGTAGGCTTTTCGTCGCTTGCGAAATCGTTGATGTCGTGACAAAAAGTGCATTGCACACCCAAAGCTTCCGTGAAACCCTTCATCACGTTCAGGATCTGATCCCGTGAATGAATTCCGTGAAGTACTTTGAGATTTTCCCCGAAAGTGTTTGTCGTGTCCGGACTCAATATCTGCTGGGTCACGAAGTCTGCATAAACGGGTTTCGTATCCGGAGGCTTGTTCAGATCGGATGATACAATCAATGCAAGTATGATCACGGTTATCAGGACGCCATAAAATATCGCGGTCTTGTTCATTTGTGTTTTTCCTCAGTGAGATTCCAGCTTATCGAGCTGCTTTCTGGCCTGCCTCGTGTAGGAATCGTCGGCCCGTCCCTTTATGAATTCCTCGAGAAGGGATTTTGCGTCGTTCCTGTTTCCGAATTTCAGTAGACAGTTTGCGAGCTTGAGTTGTGATTCGGCAACGACATCGCTAAAATTCGCAAAGACGTATTTCACTCTCAGAAAAGCAAGCACCGCATCGGAGCTGTCTCCCGAGGCGCAATAGTATTCCGCGACATGCAGCTGTGCGCGGGCACCGATCAAGTCGTCCCGCGTTTTTGCCACGGAGTTCGCAAGCGAAATCGCATCCTGCGTACGCCCCTTATCGAAATAGATTTCACTCAGCAGGACTTTAGCTTCGGCCTTCTGCCCGTCGTTCAGAGAGTCGGTCTGAGAGAGAGCCGCCTTCGAGAGATTCGATTCCGCCCTCAGTGTATCCCCTTCCTGCAGGTAGAGCCTCCCGAGACCGACCTGGGCGGCGGTAGTATAATCGTCGCCTGCGGATGCGGCTTCCTCGAAAAGCCTCTCGGCCTCCGCAAAGTCTCTCCTTCCCTGGTAAATCTCCGCGAGCTTCACCATACCGGCAGACGTGTATTCGGTTTTCGGTCTCTTCTTGATGAGGTCAGAGAGCACACCGATCGCGGATTTCTCTCTGTGTAGCGTGATCTCGACCAGGGCCAGGTTGTAGTATGCCTTGCCCACCATGGTGCTTTCCGGGAACTTCACGATAAACTCCCTCAGGTACCTTTCAGCATCCGAGTATCGCTTCTGGTTAAGAGCGTATTCTATCTTCTTGTAATAAATCCTGTCGACATGAGGCAGGTTGGGATGATTGCGCACGAAAGTATCTATTACCTCTTCCGCCTCCGTCGTCCTCCCGAGAAGCGTCAGACAGTACTGCATGCCGACCAGCGCATTATCGACATAATTGCTGGTGGGATGCTTCTCGAGGAGATCCCTGTAGCTGGCAAGCGCGTCCTGGTAGTCTCCCTGATTATAGTACGCATCCCCTTTGCTGTACAACGCTCTCGCGGCTATCGGACTTCGCGGAAAATTCGTTACGACAAGATTGAAATCCTGGATCGACTGGGAAAAGTCTTTTGCTGAAAAATGGATCCAGCCGATGGCGTACTGGGCCTCGGGAGCGATTGACGTGCTGCGATAATTGTTCAACACATAGTTGAATGCTGTCAACGCAGAATCATTCTGACCCAGCTTAAACTCGCTCTGCCCGACCTGGTACCATGCATAAGCTGCCGAAGTGTCGGCCTCGAATCTGAGGGCAGCATTTTGATAAACCGAGAGTGCTTTCTGGTAATCCTGGTAATAGTAGTAGCAATCGCCGAGCCTGTAATACGCGTCCGAAAGCGACGTCGAAGTCGGATAATTGTTTATGTAGTCCTGAAATGACTGAGCGGCTTTGATAAACTCATTCGAAAAATAGTAGGAGTAACCTACGCCGAGGAGTGCCGCGGCAGCATTGTCACCGCTGGGAAATGAACGGATGTATTTCTTGTAGTTTTCAAGCGCGGTTCTGTAATCTCCACCCCGATAGGAAGATTCCGCACTCATATAAATTGCCTCCGCCCTTTCGTTGTCCGTCAGGGCTATGTCCAGCGTTGCTGTGTAGACATTTGCGGCCCCCAGAAAGTCTCCGGCAGCGTATAAAGCGGCGGCATAGTCGAAGTGAGCACCCACCAGGTCTTTACCTTTGAGCCTCGAGATTGCGTCGAGAAAGTAGATCTTAGCATTGTTGTAGTCGCCTTCAGAAGCCGCTGCAAGTGCTGCATTCTTCATTGCTTCGGGGTATTGTGCAGGTGCCTTCGACGCAAGCAGGAACGCCTGTTCACTTTTGCCATACGATTTATTTTGAAAATACAGTTTTCCCAGTGCGTAATATGCGCGCGCGACTTTCACCGGATCCTGGGTGGATTTCACGAGCCCCGTTAGCGCTGCCTCGGCGGAATCAGGAAAACCGGCTGCTTCAAACGCCCTTCCTGCTTCTATCCGCGCATCGAAATATACGGGGCTGCCCGGATCGACCTGCCTCAAGAGGGTCAAGGCACGCGAGGCTTCACCATTGCCGGCAAGCAGTATCTTCGAGAGCAGAACCCTGACCTCGGCGGAATGATCGCCGGACGGAAATCTGTCCATGTACTCAGAGTAGGAAGTTTCGGCGCTGTCGGTCTCGCCAAGCGCTGCGTAAGCCCTTCCCTGGAAGTAAAGGGCCGGCTCCACCACCTGACTGTCCGATGAGAGCCCCATAGCTCGTGTCAGCTCAGCAACCGAAAGGCCGTAGCTACCGAGGAAGAAATCGCATTCCCCGACCTTCTCCGTAGCATCCGCGCCCAACTTAGAGTCGGGAAAAGAAACGATCAACGACTCGAAGCCCTTCTTGCTTTCCCCGAAGTTGCCGAGCTTTCCATAACACCATGCGGACCCGTACATTGCATAATCGGCAAAACCTGACTTCGGGTATCCCTGGTAACAAAGGTCGAAATATTTTATCGCGTTGTTGTAGTCTTGCCTCGCTATGAAGAGATCGCCAAGCTTGTACGCCGCCTCCCCCTTGACATCGTTGTCGTCGGAATTCGACAGAACGCGCTTCAACAGATGTTCCGACCTGTCGAGCTGATTGAGTTGAAAGTAAATCTCTCCCGACCTAAGCTCGCAGCGAGTGAAGTAGCTGGAGCCCGGAAATCTCTGCATGACTTCCTGGTAATTGCTGAGAGCGCTGTCGTACATCTTTTCCTGCAGAAGGCATTCGCCCGACAGGAAAAGTATCTCGTCAGTTCTCCGTGAAGAAGGATAGTTTGCCAGAAATCTCTTGAATTGATCGAAGGCGAGATGATACTGCCCGTCACGGTAGAGGCCGAGAGCGAACGTGTAATCCTGCTGCTCAGCGACCGTCCCCCCAGCTACCTGGGCAAATGATGGTGATGGAGCAGCGATCATAATACCTACTAAAAATGCTATGAGTCTATTTTTCATTTTTAGGAATTTATAGTCTGATGGCAAGTTAATCAAGCTCACTTGCAAACTTACTTGAAGGAGCATGGCGTTCGCACCCTTTTTGTGTCAGACCGTAGTCGGCGGAGGGACTCCGGCTCCGGGGGAGCCAGAAAGTCTCGGTTTTCAATGGAGGCGCGGTTTAGATCAGACCGCATAGAAAGAAGAGAAGGCGCCACTATGCCGAGGAGAACATACTTGATCTCTGCGTTCGCGGCGCATTTGCTGCGCCCTCCGGGGTGAAAATAGCGTTGAGGCTGCCGCCAAGTCTGAAACTGAGCCAGTATCCGGTTTTCCCCTCCCACCCAAGGATTCCATAAAGTTTGTTATATTATGTGAAGATGATTACCTACGACGGAAGCCGGCTTCACGACCTTTCGATTTCTTCTGCGAAAGAGTGGCTGCTAACAGACGGAGATGGCGGATTTGCATCGAGTACCATCTGCTTCATGAATACAAGGCGGCAGCACTCCCTGCTTACAGTTTCCACAAGCACGCCCCTTCGAAGGCTGGCGCTCTTGAACAAGCTGGATGAAGAGGTAATCATCGACAAGAAGTCCTACTTCCTCGCTACAAATCATTATCCCGGAACAATTTTCCCTGATGGGTTCAAACACCTGGAGAGCTTTAAGTTCGATTATTTCCCCGAAGTTTCGTTCAATCTCGACGAGTGCCGGCTTTCGAAGAAGATCCTGATGCCGAGGAGGTCGAGCTCAATATTCATCCACTACGAAAACAAATCCAAGAAAGCCATGACGCTCAGGCTTCTACCCCTTGTGAGCTTCAGATGGAAAGATGCACTCAAGAAGGCCGGAGACGGATTCCTCGTTGATGAGCTCCCGGACGGAATCCGTATAATTGCCGACATGAATCTCCCGAAGTTGTACCTGAAATTGTCTCAGATATACTCGACCAGCCCGGAGTCGTACTGGTACTACGGATTCATCTACGCCCACGATGCCGACAGGTACGCAGACGACCGAGAGGACCTGTACAATATGGGGTATTGGGAGACTGAGTTGGATCCGGGTAAGGGACTCACCTTTGCCGCATCGACCAGGGACCTGGCGGAATTCGACTACGACGAGATAGAATCGCAGCACATCGAAGCGACGGACAAAATAAGAACTGCGAGCGGACTGCCGCCGGCGTTCGTTCAGCTCGCAGACATTGCCGCAAACCACGTAGTCAGGAACCGTGCAATAAGGAGTTCCGCGATCATCAGCGGTTACCCCTACGGGACGATCGGACTCAAGGACACGTTGCTCTCTCTCGATGGGATGTCGGGCGTTTCGGGGACGCAGAATTTTGAGAACGCATTTCTCTACGAGGTCGCCTCGAACGAAATAAACGGCTCGTTCCCTTCCAGACTTGACGAGACCACTTTAAATGTCCTTTACGATGACCTTCAAATCCCTCTTTATTTCGCGATGGCAGTGGCCAGATGCGAGGCAAAGGACGGCCAGCACGGATGCGTCAGGCGATACCTTCCGCTCCTGGAGGATGCTATCGAAATTATCGGCGAAGGTAATCTTGGTGGAAAGAGAAAAAAAGAATCGGGACTAATTGATATCTCCACAGACAAGGAGGATCCAGCCCGCAGAACTGCCAGGAACGCGTCTGCAAACGCGCTGTGGTACAACCTTTTGAAGTCAGTTGAGCATTTTAAATCGTCGATGGGAACCTTTACCGGCGATTCAGAAACCTCTGCCGAGATAGAGAGGAGCTACTTCGAGAACTTTTTCGAACCGGCGGGTGACTACCGCAACATCGGTCCCGGAGAAGGCGTTACTATGGAGATGGTCATGCCGCTTGTCGTTCCCTTCTCGCCTCTTTCTGACGAACAATCCTCGACAGTATGCAGAGCGTTGGTAGACAGATTTCTGCGCAATTTCGAGGATGAGCACACACACTCAGTCCCGGGTCATTCCTGTAACCTGGCAGCGATCTACCTGACGGAAGCGAGCGGTCGTATGAAAACCTGCGGGAAGGAATTTAAGAAGATGGATGCTTTCGTCCGGGGACTTCTCCGGCTTGAGCGATTCAGCGACTGCGTAAACGGTCTGCCAAAATGCGGAAACGATCGGGCGGATCGGACGCCACAGGATATTTCATCGGCTGTAGTAGTGGCCGAAGCAATACGGCTGATCGGGAAACTGAATCTTCAATGATTGGACAGATGGGCGGGGGCAACCCGGAGGGGGAGCGCGGCGTTGTCGGCCGCGCGATTGAAATACGTCAGTTCTTGAATACCGCGAGAATGTCGCTTCGCTGGACTATTCTGTAGTCCTTTCCGTCGAATTGAATCTCTTCCCCGCCGTATTTTGCGAAGAGTATCTTGTCGCCCACTTTCACCTTTGTCTGCAAATCGTCGTCGGTGCCGACCGCGACCACCATACCGGCTCTCGGTTTCTCCTTTGCGGTGTCGGGGATGATGAGACCGGAAGCGGTTTTCTCTTCCTTTTCCTCTTCGAATTCTACCAGCACTCTGTCGTCTAACGGTTGGATCTTCATTTAACCTCCAAAGTTATTCTCTTATTCCAAGTAATTGATTTATCTTAGGCCTGTCGAAACCGACGATTGGTCTGTTGTTGATGAGTATGACCGGCACACCTGTCTGTCCGGTTCTGCGGACTAGGTCCTGCGCGGCGCGCTGGTCGCGTGCCACGTCGATTTCGGTATACCTGACCCTCTTTTCGTTGAAGTATTGCTTAGCCGCCCTGCAGAAGCTGCAGGTTGGGGTTGTGAAAATTATGACCTTAGGCTGTGGTGTAATCATTTTCCCTCCCTTATGAAGTGGACTTGACGCTCAGGAACTCGTCGGGCGGCAGCACAAGGTAGGAATTCGTAATCTCGACCGAATTCCTGAGCATTGCACTGACCGGGCAGTATTTGTTTTGCGACAGGTCGATCGCCCGCTCGAGATCCGCCTTCGACAGGTTCTCACCGTAGAACACATACTCTATATGTATCTTGGTGTAAACCTGCGGGTGCTCCTCGGCAACCTGGGCCTTGAGTTTGACTTCGAAGCCGTTAAGCTTCACGCGCTTCTTCTGGAGTATGGAGACGACGTCACTCCCGGTGCATGCACCGAGTGAAATGAGAATAAGCTCCTTCGGTCGGATGGCCGCGCTGCTTCCGCCGAACTGAGGCGGCCCGTCGACGTTCACCCAGTGACCGGACTCGGTTAGGCCGACGAACGTCATGCCTTTCACCTGTCTTACTAATGCTGACTTTTCTGCCATTTTAACTCCATTCAATTCGTTTGATGCAAATTCGTTGGGAAGGTTTCAGGCCCTCCGCATGTCAATGATATGAATCGGGGTTCCCCAGTCCTGCGAAGTCGGTTCCTGATAGATTCTATAGGTCACCCTTACCCTTATCCCGTCTTGCTGGAAATCTAACGGGAGATTTACGGGATACAATTTATCGCCGGATTCGGTCTCGATTTCGTAAAAGATGCCTTGCGTGTTTACCTGAACGACCCGTCCGTATGCGACATAATAGGACCTCGTGACGGATAATGACGCGCAACCGGCAGCGGAGAGGGACGTTAGAGAGAGAAAAAGTGCCAAACTCAATGACATAGCTATCGTGCTTTTCACGAAGACACCCGCTTTATTTGAAATTTCCGGTTCGCGTGTTAATTTAATCATACCGCGCCTGTAGCTCAATTGGATAGAGCATCAGACTACGGATCTGAGGGTTGGGGGT
>JBJKPN010000079.1:0-7720 GCA_046706365.1 Candidatus Kryptoniota bacterium
GCACGAGATTCAGACGAAACTGCGGCAGGAAGATAGACCTTGAATGTAGTGCCCTTTCCCACTTCCGACTCTATCTCTATGAAGCCTCCGTAGCCGTCGACTATTCCGAGAACGATTGGCAGCCCCAGCCCCGTACCCTTCCCCGTCTCTTTGGTCGTGAAAAACGGTTCGAACAGGTGCCGTTTGTTCTCTTCGGTTATGCCGTTCCCCGTGTCGGACACCTGGATCAGGACGTAATCCCCGGGCCTGGCGCTTGTGTTCATTCTGGAATAAAACTCATCTATTACCATCCGACCGGCTAGTATTCTCAATTTTCCTCCGTTTGGCATAGCGTCTTTGGCATTCACGCACAGGTTCATCAGAACCTGGTGAATCTGATTCTTATCAGCGAAGAGATTGCCGGTTCCCCTTTCCACATGCGCCTCCGCGAGGATCGATTTCGGAAAAGTCTCTTCGACGATGCGCATCGTGTCGTCGATGATAACGGCCGGGTCCACAATCTCCCGCTCCGCCCCGCTTCCCCTTGCAAACACAAGAATCTGCCTGACAACCCCGGTACCCCTGTTTACTATCGACTCCAACGTGGAGATCAACGCCATGGTCCTCGGTTCGTCAGAGTACCGTCTCCGGAGAATCTCCAGCGACAGTCCTATTGGGGTCAGCACATTGTTGAGGTCATGAGCTATCCCGCTTGCAAGAGTGCCGAGGGTTTCCATCCTTTGTGCACGCCGGTATTGAACTTCGAGAGATTTCTGTTTCGTGATGTCGGTACTTATGACAAGGTAAGACTTTGGACTCCCGAGGTCGTCGCGCAGGAGAGTCCAGCGACTAAGAAGGATGATTTCCGCACCACCGTCTATCCTTTGGCGCAGTTCTCCCTCCCATCTTCCTGTTTTGAGAGTAGCCGACATCGCCTCCCGATAGCTACCGTCGGGGGATCCGCCGCCGCTTCCAAACAGCTGCGGCTCACCGGAGAACAAAGGAGCAAACTCGCGCGGCTTCCTTTCAGAATCCTCCCACGGATTTTTCCCGATCACTTCCGCGGCTTTCCGGCCGAACATCTCTTCGGCCCCCCTATTCCAGTAGACAACCCTTGCATCGAGGTCGAGCACTGAAATTGCATCGTGCGATTCGTCCAGCAATGCCGCCTGCTCCCTGATCCTCTCCACAGCAAGATTTCGTTCAGTCACGTCCCTGACAATGCACACGACGTATTTTCTATCCAGCTCGACGGCACTGAGGTTCACCTCCACGGGAAACTGCGAACCATCTTTCCGTCTGTGCTCGCTCTCGATAGTCATGACTTTCATTTCGAGAAGCTGTGACACCATATTCTTGTATCTGACTTCATTCACCTCGGGATCGATGTCAGCCATCGTCATCTTCAATAGCTCCAGCCTGGTGTATCCGAGAGAGTTGCACGCCTGCTGATTCACATCGATAAACCGTCCCGTCGCGGGGTCGATCACTTCGACTGCATCTTTGGAATGATCGATTAGTTCCCTGAAAAGATGCAGCTCGTCCTCCGCCTTCTGATGTTGAAGCCTGATCTGCATTTCGCGCAGTTCCCTCTCGATCGACGGAGCAAGCTTCTTCAGATTGTCCTTCAAAACGTAATCACTCGCGCCGCTTCTCATTGCTTCCGCGGCCCTGTCTTCCCCAATGGTTCCCGAGACGTAAATGAAAGGTATCACAGCCGATTTACCTCTCACGAATCGCAGGGCCTCCGGGCCACTGAAACCCGGCAGGGTGTAATCGCTCAGGACTACGTCCCATTCGCTCCTGCTGAGCGCCTCCACGAGTTCTTCTTCCGTTTCAACTCGCAGATATTCAAGCTCATACCCGTCCTTTCGAAGCTGATTCACCTCGAGGAGCGCGTCATCTTCCGAGTCCTCGATTATCAGCGCCCGCAAATTCCCGCTCACTCCGTGCCTCCCATTCAAATCGGGCTTTCCCCGCCGGTTTCCAAATCCCTGTTTGCCATCAAATCTCTGCTCGTCCCATCGTGAAATAGAAAGTTGCCCCCTTTCCTACTTCTCCTTTCGCCCAGATTGTCCCTCCGTGCCTCCTTATGATGCGCTGGATGGTGGCGAGGCCAATGCCAGTGCCGGGAAACTCTTTAGTGTTGTGAAGGCGCTGGAACGGAATGAACAGCTTGTCGGAATATTTCGGGTCGAAACCCGCTCCGTTGTCAGACAAATAATACACCAGCTTGTCACCATCTTTTACCGTACCCATTTCGATACGTGCCGATTCCCGTTTGCCCGTGAACTTCCAGGCGTTTCCGATCAGGTTCTTCAGCATTATTTCAAGCAAATGAGAATCTCCTGTAACTGCCATCCCGGGCGCCGCAACAAACTCGACAGCACGGTCGGGTTCCGCGTTTGTGAGCTCCTCGACAATCCTGTTTGCCATGCCGGTCAGGTTCACGGACTCCAGCCGCATCTCCTTTCTCGTGACGCGTGAAAGTTCAAGCAGGTCCTCAATAAGGACCTCCATGGAACGTGCTGCATTTCGTAAACGCTTCAAATATTCCTTCGCTTTCGCATCGAGACTCGATAAACATTCCTCGATCAGTGCGGACCCGAAGCCATCTATAGCTCTCAGCGGTGCACGAAGGTCGTGGGAAACCGAATATGAAAATGCCTCCAGCTCTTTATTGGTAGCTTCCAACTGGGCCGTCCTCTCAGCCACCCTTTGTTCAAGCTCGAGATTCAGTTTACGCGCTTCTTCCTCAGCCTGTGTTCTCGCCGACTTCTCTCGAAGAGCCCATATTGCGTAGGAAATGTCGTCAGCTACTTCAGATAGTAATTTGATCTCTTCTTCGTCAAACGCATCGGAATACGCCGCGTAGACCATTAAAGCTCCGTAAATCCGTGCACCTTCGCGGAGGGGAAATGCGGCGGACGATTTGAAACCGCGGTCAAGTGCACTATTCCTCCATGCGCCATAATTTGGCTCCGTGTAAGTGTCGCGATTGACGACAGCTTTGCCCGACTTGATGCAGGTCGCAGTTGGACCTTGCCCGGTGTTTTCATCCTCGCAAGCTATCTTCACATTCATCACGTACTCTTCGTCCGCACCCGAGAACGCGACTGGGAAAACAGATTTCAACTCATCATCCTGGACGCGACCGATCCACGCCAGCCTGAATCCACCGACGTTCACGATCTCCCGGCATATACCTTCCGAGAGGCTTTTTTCGTCCTCTGCATGCATTACTACGTCGCTACATGAGTTTACCATCTTAAGCGCCCGGTTCGTCCGGGCCAAAGCGGACTCGGCAGTCTCCCGCTGCGATATGTGCCTCGATATGTTTCTGGCCATGAAGGTTGCAAGGAGCACGATGCAAATACTTACAAGGCCACCTGCCAGTGTGAAAAATCTGATTCTACCGGTTATCTCGTGATGGGCGCCGGAAACTCGCATGGAGGCATGCAGCTGTTCAATTTCCTGCATCTCGCTCAGGATGCTGCGCATCTCCTGATGTCTTTTGTCTAGTGAGCCGAAGAAATGACTGCCCGCATCGGCCAGGTTACCACGCTCGATGAGAGGAACAATAAGATTGTTTCGCATGTCGGCAAATTCCGCATGCAGCCGGGAGAACTCATTGAATCTGGCGGTCTGCTTCTCGTCGCCAGCTAAGCCATCCTTCAGCCTAAGGATCACGATGCTGTCTTCCTGAACCCTTGATGCCAAATCGATTCGCCAGGCAGCCCATTCCGACCTGGAGGTGGCCAGCATGGCCGCCATGTCAAGTTTTTCAGCGTTCAAGTTCGACCTGAGCTTTGTAAGACTAGTCAGGTTTTTGTAGTTCTCATTGTAAAGTTCGCTCTGCAGCTTCTGGACTTTTACAAGGCCCATATACGCCGATATGATTACCACTGCAAAGAGAGCAGCCATGACTCCCAACCCTGCAAAGAGCACGAGATTGACGGTCAGTCGGCCGGACGATCTCATGTAATTTCCCCGTCTTCCGCATTCTGTTGCGGGGAAGCGTCGCAAACACTGCACCCCGTCACAGCGAGATCATGAAAAATCAACTTCACATATTCCATGGAGCCCATATCAAAAGGTTCGGAGGTGTCAGGTCGGCGAGCGTCATTACGATGGAAAACCGCTACATTTCAGGGCGCAGCCTTGTTTCAACATGCGAGAGCGTCGGGTTACGGCTGGAGAGGCGAAAGCGATACTGAGGGAAAAGAAAAACGTCTCCTGTAACCGCTGAATTCTATAAAGCCCAACTCGGCAAGCACCATGCATGGACAGAATTCCCGGAACGGGTTGATTCTACGTTCCTTCACTTCTCAATTCTGTCATTACATCACTTGCGAAGGAGATGCCATGGTCCGGATGAAAATCACCCGGTCGTAAATGGTTCTTATGAGGGGCGCCTGTGCATGCTGACTTCCATACTTCCCGGCACCGGCAACAACGAGAAAGTAACAGCAAACGTATTCAATAGCAAACAGCACCAGCAAACCGATGCACATAGCGAACCAGAAGGGGGCAGGATAACATGGGCTGAAACTCTTAGCTGGATTGGGACTCCCCCGATGAACTCGTCTTCAATTTGAATTTATCCGGGTCCTTGTCAAATGCTTCCTTGCATCCTCTTGAACAGAAGAAATGAGTGAGCCCTTCATGTTCACTCTGCGCTGCAGCTTTTTTCTCATCTACATCCATTCCACAAACAGGGTCCCTGGCCATTGCCATTACTCCTTTCGTTTTCGCTTCATGTAATATTAAAGACAATAACACCTCAATCTCTCGTCAGATTCCGGAAATGGATTCAAGCGGAGAGTTTCGAATCCACGGCCCAAGTGGACATCCGAATGGAATCCGCAATAAGATAACAATCCGCGAAGCCCGGACGAATGCTTTCCAATTCCGGGGAACCACAACCTGTCGATTGCGTTATTATTAGAAAGGCGGTGATGAGCACGGAAGACCCACGGAAGACTTCGTGCCGCAACTCCCGCGAAAGCCCGCCCGCAACAGGCTTCTGAAGTCCTGAATCGACAATCAAGTCAACCGGTATGAGACTAAGTCTCTGAAACATACTTGGAGAACTCCCGACGGGCAGATTCCAAAGATGAAGAGATATGGGAATAAGTCTGCCCCTCGTGGGCAATGTGAAAGCTACGATGAAAATACGGAGGGAAAATCATGGAACACACAAACGAAACTCATGCGGCTACCCGGCAGTACGCAAGAAGTTCACGCACGGAATCAAGAGAACGCTGGGACACCCCAACCAAAGAAGATAATTCGAGAGGGATGATCCGGCAGCTTGAAGCCGGCTCAATAGTTCAGACGATCGGAGGGATCGGAGCGCTGGGATTAGGTATCCTCGGAATCGCCGGGGTTGCTGCCCAGGTTCTCGATTCGATAGCTCCGATAGCTGCGGGGGGAGCCTTACTCATAGGCGGAACCGCGTTGACAGCAAGATATTCCCGTTTATTTCCTGACACTAAGTCTCCTAAGACCAGACGGTCGATGCTCCGGGGTCTGACTTTTCAGACCCTGGTGGGCGTGGGAGCGATAGCGCTCGGAATACTCGCACTGGTCGGAGTCTCTTCGATGACGCTCATTGAAATCTCGGCAATAGCATTGGGAACCGGCCTGCTTTTCGCGAGCAGAGCCAGTGTCCGTCTCGACTCACTCCTCATCAGGAATGAACTGGAGTCCGGCGAAAGCGTATCACACAATACGATGTTCGTTGCAAGCTCGGCGGAGATCGTCGCCGGTCTGGGAGCCATCGCACTCGGAATCCTTGCATTGTCCGGTGTTGGCCCCCTGCCGCTAACCCTTATTTCTATGATAGGTGTGGGAACGGCCGCGCTTGTAGGAGGCGGCTGGCTGATCGGCGTCGTATTCAATGTGGAACGCGTACCGGTCGAGATTGAAGAATAGCAGACCGGAGCGTTTCTGCTCCTGGAGGTCAGCATGAGCAGATGGGCCGGCGCATGCAGCGACGGCCCGTCTGAATTCTTCATTACTTCGCCAGTTGTCCCTGTTGATCGACTTCCGGCTTTTCTTCTCTCTTCAGTTCCCTGCCCCGCCAGAGATAATAGATTATCGGGTAAAGCGTAAATTCCATCAGTACGCTTGTCACAACTCCGCCGACCATGGGGGCGACGATTCTCTTCATTACATCGGCTCCTGTGCCTGTACTCCACATAATCGGTATCAGTCCGGCGAGGATTGCGAAAGCCGTCATCATCATCGGGCGGACTCTCTTCACGGAACCGTCATGGATTGCCTCCGTCAGGTCTGCAAGCGTAAGCATCCTACCAGCCGACTTCATCTTGTCGTAAGCCAGATCCAGAAAGAGCAGCATTACAACACCGGTTTCCGCACTCAGGCCGGCAAGTGCAATCATTCCCACCCAGACCGCAACGCTGACGTTGTAGCCGAGTATGAACAAGAGCCATATGGCTCCGACGAGTGAGAACGGCAGCGCAAGCATGACGATGAAGGTCTTAATCGGAGACCGGGTGTTGAGGTAAATTATCAGAAATACCAGGAGAAGCGTCGCAGGTATGACGTATGAAAGCGTCTTGTCCGCCTCCTGCATGAACTCGAACTGCCCGCTCCAGGTAACGAAGTAACCGGAGGGAAGATTGAGATGCGAGGCCAGATAAGCCTTCGCTTTGTTGACATAACCTCCAACGTCTGACGACTTTGAATCGACGAAGACATAAATGGTAGGAACGGCACCTTCAGTTCTGACGAACATAGGTCCATGGTGTATCTTCATCGTAGTAACGTCGCCGAGCGGAATCATCGCACCTGTTGGAGTCGGCACGAGCACGCGCTGAAGCTGCTCGGGATTATCGCGCATCTCAAGTGCATACCTGACTGTTATAGGAAATCGCTCAATGCCGTCGACAATCTGTCCGACGGGCATTCCGCCGATCGCGCCGCGTATTATTTCCTCGATGTCGTTCACTGACAAATCGTACCTTGCTGCAGCGAGCCTGTTGACCGTAAAATCGACGTAGTTTCCGCTGCCCACCCTCTCCGCGTAAGCATCGGCGGTCTCCGGCATCTGCTTCAGAAGTGCTTCTATCCGCTCGCCTATTGTCTGAAGCTCAGTGAGGTCAGGCCCTTTCACCTTTATTCCTATCTGGCTCTTGATGCCCGTGCTGGTCATGTCGACCCTGTTCTTGATGGGCATTGTCCAGACATTTGAAAGTCCCGGCACCTGCAGTGCGTCGTTCAGCGCCGCCTGCAGTTTCTGGTGCGTCATTCCCTTCGGCCATTCGGACTGCGGTTTCAATGTTATCGTGGTTTCAAACATATCAAATCCGGCAGGATCGAGCGGCGTGTTGGCCCTGCCGGCCTTTCCGAAAACCGTTTCAACCTCCGGAAATTTCTTTATTATCTTGTCGGTCATCTCGAGCGTCTGTCTCGCCTGCGTGACGGAGATTCCCGGATATGCCGACGGCATGTAAAGGAAGCTTCCCTCCCAAAGCGGGGGCATGAACTCGGACCCAAGTCTCATGTACGGATACACTGTCGCGGCTAGTATGACAACTGCCGCTCCAAGCACCCACCACTTGAATCTCAATACAAACCTGAGAACCGGCGTGTAGACCTTTATCATGATTCGGTTCAACGGATTCTTGTCCTCCGGCGGAATCTTCCCTCTGATGAAGTACCCCATCAGTATCGGGACAATTGTTATTCCGAGCAACGCGGCAGCGGCCATCGA